>JAJYDT010000128.1 GCA_021777335.1 Pseudomonadota bacterium
GGCAATGAGATTGGGAACGAGGCTGGTAACCATGGACGGCAAGGTGCTGCGTTCGTTTCCGAACATCAGTGTCCCACTCACGGCGTAAGTGTGATGCACGCAAGCGAGCGCTGGTCGCGGTGCGGGCCTGTATCGACGATAGCTTCACGTGGCGCGTCATTGCGGGTCCGAAGCCGGGGCGGTTAACAAGATCAGGGGCCTTTGGTTTGGCGAAGCGGCAGACTGTTTTGCGTCCGTGGTCAACGCTCAGGCGAGCTACGTCCCCTTCCGGCTTTGGGGCGCGGTCTCTCAACTGGGTACGGGGGCCGCTCGGTCACTATCATCCTGCCTCCTCGTCGGGCTGTCCCCGCGATGTCACCAGTCCTAGCAAATGTTATATTTGAAAGATTCCTGTGCACCGAAGCCCTGGTGCACGCAGGCCGGGTGATCAAATTGTCCTGGAGGCTGAGGCATGAACAAAGAGCGTGTCCTTGAGCTGCTGAGCCGCAGCAAGCCCGAGTTGCAGGCCCGTTTCGGCGTGACCCGGCTGGCCTTGTTCGGCTCGACCGCCCGCGATACCGCAACAGCCGGCAGCGATGTCGATGTGCTGGTGGCCTTTGACGGCCCAGCCACCTCCAAGCGCTATTTTGGGGTGCAGTTTTATCTTGAGGACCTGCTCGGTTGCCCGGTTGACCTGGTGACGGAAAAGGCGCTTCGTCCGGAACTGCGTCCCTACATCGATCGCGAGCGGGTCAATGTCTGACCCCGCTCAGCGTGAGTGGCGCCTCTATCTTGATGACATGGTCGATTTCGCAGGAAAGGTACTCGCCTACACAGACGGAATCGACCAAGCTGGCTTCGTGGCGAACGAGATCATTTACGATGCCACGCTGCGCAACCTGGAGCTGATCGGCGAGGCGGCCACCCATATTCCCGACGCGATCCGGACCGCCCATCCCGATATCCCCTGGCGCATGATCGTCGCCACCCGCAACCGTCTCATTCACGGTATGACATCAGGCCAATCAGGGCAGACGAATCGAGAGCAGGCGAATGAGGTAATGCTCTCGCCAGATAGTGCTCGGCCATAGTGGTTGTCGCGGGCATCGGCTTGCTGACGCACCAGCTCGCACGAGGCGCAAAGTGATGCCCTGCTGGCAGACCGACTTTGCGCCGCCGATGTCGGTAAGGTAAGCCGCAATCGTTTGTTCATCCTCAAGATACGTGGCCGCATCAAAAGGGGGCAGGTCCGCCACCTTGATCGCGGCTCGCCTCGTCTTTTTACGGGAATGCGTACGTTTGGCTGTCATGCTTCAGTCCTCCAGTCGCGCCGCAAGATCCTTGGCGCCGAATGTCCGCTTTTTGGGTTTGCTTTGAACAAACCCGCGAGCAAGCCGAGCTTGCCGATGTGGCCCAATGAAGCTGGCTCTCTCGATTGCGCCTATAGCGAGCGACCCGAACCGGTCTGATGGGCAGAGACGCGAGTCATCTCTCAAGATGGCGTTTACGTGGCACTGATTCCAAATATCGCATCAAATGATGTATAATTTGGTGCGGACCAAGTCGGCAGGAGATCGGGGATTATGCGCACGACCGTGAATATTGACGACCAGTTGCTGGCAGAAGCGCAGCGCATTTGTCATGTAACGGAAAAGACGGTGTTGGTTCGCGAGGCCCTGAAAGCTTTGATCGAGCGCGAAAGTGCGCGCCGCTTGGCGCGCCTCGGCGGCTCGGAGCCGCAGTTGGAGGACATCTCCCGGCGACGCCCGGAAACCTCGTGATTCTGGTCGACACCTCGATCTGGATTGATCATTTCCGGTCGGCCGACGAGAGCTTAGTCGGCCTCCTGAGCGCCAATCGGGTATTAATGCATTCGTTTGTTATCGGGGAATTGGCCTGCGGGAACCTGCGCCGGCGGGACGAAGTATTGTCCTTGCTGAAAAACCTTCCCGCAGCAACCATCGGTCACGATGACGAAGTGCGGTTGTTTATTGAGCATAGGAAATTGATGGGGCGCGGTATCGGTTATATCGATGCCCATTTGCTGACGGCAGTGGCATTGAGCAACGGCGCGCGCCTATGGACCCGCGATAAACGTTTGCAAGGCGTGGCGAGCGAGCTCGGAATGGCGTATGCGCCGCCTCCGCAAGTTTAGGGCGCCCCGTGGTCTCGAAAGGTCCCATGCACGACTTTGCCGTCAGCGGCTCCCCTCGTTTAACCCGCATAAGGCGATAGAAAAGCGAACTACGTCCTGCCGTCCTCAGCCACACAAAGGCCGTCTCGCCGTGTGTTGACAAAAGCTACACGTACGCCATACATTGTGTATCTATTAGATATACGGAGAATGCGCCATGAGAGAGGCGGCAATCAACCTACGGGCCCTGACAGAGCAGCGTGACCTGATTGATCGGGCAGCGGCCTTGCTCGGCAAGAACCGCTCCGATTTCATGCTGGAGGCCGCCTGTGAGCGCGCACAGGCGGTGTTGCTCGATCAGGTGTTTTTCAAGCTGGACGACGAGCGGTTTCGTCAGTTCACCGCCCTGCTTGATGCGCCACCCGGCCCCAATGAGGGGCTGGAGAAGCTGATGGCGGTGAAGGCGCCTTGGCAGAAGTCGCGGCGTGGCGCTTAAGTTATCGGCGCCGGAGCCATTAAGGGCTGTACACGTTGTTGACGAGTTCTCCTGCGGTGAACCCGTTCTTGATGTCTGGCTCAAGCGCAGAGCTTTGGCGAATCAGGCCAGTGGAGCCAGCCGTACCTTCGTGGTCGTGGGCGGCGATGGCCGGGTGGTGGGCTATTACGCACTGGCTGCCGGCGCTGTGGCCCATGCCGATGCGACGGGAGGTGTTCGACGGAACATGCCTGACCCGATCCCGGTCCTGGTTCTGGGCCGTCTCGCGGTAGATCAAAGCGCCAGGGGCATGAAACTTGGAGCGTCCCTGCTCAAGGATGCCGTGATTCGGGCGGCGGCGGTAGCCGAGAACGCCGGAGTACGCGCCTTACTCGTTCACGCGCTCCACGAGCGCGCCCGGGATTTTTACCTTAAGTACGGGTTCAGGCCGTCACCGACCGATGCCTTGACGGTGATGCTCCGACTTCAACCGTGACCCGAGCTTTTTGGATGCTTCTTTAGTTCGCGCCGCAAACGTGCATGGGATCGGCAGGGTTCTACCGTTGGATGAGAGGACCAGTTGCCACGAATGCCAGTTGTTCTGCATTGCCTTCAGAAGAAAAGCAAAAGCGGGATCGCCACGCCAAAAGAAGACATGAACATTATCCGTGCCCGGCTGAAGGTCGCCGAGGCGTTTGCGAAGGAGGTGCGCGATGGCAAAGCGCACCATTGAAGGTATTGAAGTGGAAACGGGTTCGGGCAACGTCTTTGCGGACCTGGGACTTCCTGGAGCCGAAAAGCTCAAGATCAAATCCGGTCTCGTGATCGAGATCACCCGCGCTGTGCGCCGTCTTAATCTTACTCAAGATGAAGCCGGCCGGCGCATGGGTATTTCGCAGCCGAAGGTGTCGGCGCTCTTGCGTGGCGATTTCACCAATCTCTCCGAACGCAAGTTGATGGAGTGCCTGAGTCGTCTCGGGTATGACATCGAGATTACGATCAAGCCCGCGACCAAGTGCGTTGGACATCTGACGTTGGCCTTGGATTGATGGGGCACCTCGGCCAACGGTCAACCTGGTTGTTGCACGCTCCGTCGCAGGTGGCTGATCGGCAGTCGCTTAACTCGGGCTCGATCATTGCTGGCGGGCAAGAAATAAATGGAACTTCAATAGGTTGGCGCGCCCTAGAGGATTCAAACCTCTGACCTTTGGAATCGGAATGCAAAATAACCGGGTGTATATTGCGCGGGCTGTTGTGTAATTATTCGGCGTCATGCGGTGCCGCACGCACATTCCTATTCTGGTTCAGTACGTTAGGTTCCTCCCATTTGTGACATTTTACCCCGAAACAAGCCAATCTTTCCTGGCGCCGTGCCGGACCTCGTAACAGCCCGGGCCATTCTCGTCATGGGCAAAAGTGAGTGCTGCACGAAAATCGAAGCGTGCGACGTAACCCGGCAGCGGGGCGGATCACAGGGTCGCTCGAGCACCAACCGGAACCCTCTAAATCGCCCATCTTGCGGTGTCGGGCGCGATTAGAAATTGCGCCAAAAATACCTGATGAGGCGAATTTCAGCGCTGAATCCTGTCGGCTGGAAGCGCTTGATTGGATTCTGTGCTATTGTTCTACTATGGATGGAAATTCACGGCATAAAGTAATCAAGCGACTGCAGACCACGCTGCCACGCGGTGCGCCGTTCGACCTGCCCACCCTGGCGCCGCTAGGGGTGTCGCCCAAGCTCGCCGCGCGTTATGCCGAGGGCGGCTGGCTCGTGCGCCTGGCCCAGGGCGTCTATGCCTTCCCCAACGACGAG
>JAJYDT010000033.1 GCA_021777335.1 Pseudomonadota bacterium
GGCCACGGGATTATGGGGGGGGCAGTCCCGCTCGGGAACGTGCTTGGGACCATGATGGGGGTGCCGCGTATCGGCGGCTGATCTCGCGGCGTGTGTCGCCGCGACAGGGGGGGTAATGGTAGGGGGCGGCGGTAGCGGGCATGCGTACGAGACCGGGAAGGTCACAGGCGACGGCGCGCTTTAGGCATGTCGCGGGTGCGTCCATGCTGGTTTCTTGGCGCGGCGTTGTGCGTCGTGTCTTGCTGCGCCTATGCGGCGGGCGGGGGGCGCGCAGACAGCCCGGCAGACAGCGCGTTGGTCAAACAACGCATCGCGCGACTGAAGCAGGAGTTGCGTACCGCTGTCCAGCGTAACCAGCAGCAGGCGGCCTATCTTCGCGCGCTGATCCAGAGACTTCAGCAGGTTGAGGCGCAGATCCCCGGTACGCATCCGCAGAAGGTACCTGCGGCGGCCGTGCCGTCAAAGACAAAGCCCGCGCCCGCGCGGCGAAAAACCCCGCAGAAATCAGAGACCCAGCAGGCGGTTTATCAGCAGGAAAACGCCTTGTTCGTGCGTCATCTGACGATCGAACCCAAGCTTACCTACACTTATTACGACCTCAACCAGATCAACCTGAACGGTTTTCTGGCGCTGAGTTCCATTTTTCTCGGCAACATCAGCGTCCAGCAGGTGAAGGCGACCACCCTGCAGTTCGACCTGCTGATGCGCGACGGCATTACCAGGCGGCTGCAGGCAACCCTTGACCTGCCGTTTCTCTACCGCAACTTCGAGTTCATCGGGGGCGGTGTCAACACCAGCGGGGGTACCCTGAGCCAGGCCAATGTGAGCACGCAGCCGTTCGTTCAGGGAGACGTGAATTTCGGTCTGTATTACCAGCTTGCGAAGGAGACTGCGCGCCACCCGAATGTGGTGTGGAACGTGCAGGCGATCGCGCCGACCGGTATGGCGCCTTACGGGATCAAGGTGATCCAGCCCAATCCTGGCAACACCAGCCTGAGTGTTCCTGCGACACTGCCGACCGGCAACGGTCTGTGGGGCGCCGAGACCGGATTTTCATTCGTGAAGACCTCAGACCCTGGCATCCTGTTCGCGAATATCGGCTATCTGCATTATTTCCCCCGCCATTTCAGCGATATCGGTACGACTCCGGGGGTGGTGCAGCCGGGCGACGTCGCGCTCGGGGACATCTATGAGTTCGGGTTTGGTATCGCGTTTGCACTCAACCGGCGGATGAGTCTCAGCACGTCGTACGCCGACAGTCTCGCCGGACGCGCCGAGACGAAAAACGACGGCAGCAACTGGCAATACGTCGAGGGCACTGACGTCAATGCCGCGAGCTTCAACCTCGGCGTGACCTATGGTCTGAGTCGCCGGGAGACCGTGATCGCGAACCTTGGCATCGGCATGACCAAGGATGCGCCCAATGTCAGCCTGAGTTTCGGCATCCCGTACAGTTTCTGAGAGCCATCATGACCGCCTCCGCGCACGAACACTGCCTGCTAAAACGCCTCCGCCGTGCCGCGCCGCTCGTGCTCATGCTTGCCGGGTTGCTGGCCGCGCCAGCGTCGGCCGTTGCGGCGACATCGTCGTCCGGTTTCGCCGATGCGTCGTCGGCGACCGCGAACGTCCTCGGGCTTGATGAAGGCCTCTCGTCTTTGATGTTCGGCGCAGGCGCACCACTGGGAAGCTACAGTGCACGCCAGGACTATGCGAGCTTCACGGCGGGCGCCTACAGCTCCAACCACGGCTATCCTGCGGATAATTTTCAGCGTGCCGAGGTGGGACTGCACGATGGCCGCGCAAGCTGGGTCCTGCAGCTGAACCGGGTCAACCGGTTCGGGCTGACCGACCAGGGCGCCGCAGGCTATCTCTATTATGCCCTTGGAGATGGTTACTGGGGCTACCTCTACGGCGCGTTCAATCCCAATTCACAGTTCCTGCCGCGGAGCGCCTACGGCGCCGAACTGGACCGGCAGATCGGCAGGTTCGGCTGGGGATTCGGCTATCGCCGGATGAATTTCATGCAGGAGGCCGTGGACATGTACATGCCGTCCGCGTCCCTTTACTTCGGTAACCACCTGAGCGTCACCGCGCGTCTCTATTACGTGCCGGTCAGCCAGGCCTACTCTGTCAGTATCATGCCCGTATACCAGGACCGGCGACACAACCGGTACTACGTCGATGTCGCAGCCGGAGAGATCGCAGCGCGTTCGAACCCGCTCCAGAATTTCCAGAAGTACAGCGGTTACTCCGTCGCCGTCGGGGCGGAGCGTCGTCTTGACCCGCGGCTCAGCGTGGGGGCCGATGTCCTGTATCAACACAGGTCCGGCCTTTATGATCGCCACGGGGTCGACATCTACCTTAAAACCTGGTGGTGAGCCATGATTGGAATTGCACAGATCATCAATCCGGCGCTTCTGCGCATCATATTGCTGCGTGTCATCGAGGTGATGGCGGCATTTCTCGTCGTTCTGTTTGCGATCCTGGTCGTCCAGAAGCTTGCTATCGAACGGCGTGAGCGTCACCTGAAGCGCCTGCGCCTCGACTACCTGCGGCGCCTGACGCCTCCGTACTCGGTCTTGCCGCCACCGCATACGGATATCGAGTTCGAGGCCATGGGTGTCGCGCTCGCCGACCGAATCCGCACCGGCACGAGTCATGAACGCCGTGAACTGCAGCAGATCGTGCGTCGCTTCGCGGTCGATACCTTCTATGAGCGGCGTGCCCGTGGCCGCTCGTGGACCCGGCGCATCGGCGCGATGGAGGCGCTTGCGTCGTTTGCGCTCCCCGAAAGCAGGCCATTTGTCATTGCCAGACTTCAGCGCGAGAAGGACCAGCGCGTGCTCTCCAAGGCCGTCGTGGCCCTGAGTCTCGTTGCAGGTGCGCTCGCGGATCTGGAGCTTGTCACGGACATGCTGCTTACGCTGGGCAGCGTATCGTCCAAGTTCAATGAGTTCGTATACACGAACTGCATCCGGTCGCTTCGGGCCGCGGACCACGAGGGCGATTATGTTCAGGCGCTCAAGAGTGCCAAGGCCGATGAGGGCATGCCATGGCCTTTGAAGCGCGACATGATCGAGGCGGCCGGCAAGGCCGGCCTCGCTGCCGCACGCGGTATCATCGCGTCGTTTTACCGTTATTCCGGGGATGCCCTGATGCGTGTCACGTGCCTGCGGGCGCTCGGGAACCTCGAGGGGCTCGGGCAGATCATGAACGAGGCGCTCATGGATGACGACTGGCGGGTGCGCGCGGTCGCGGTACGCTACGGTTTTCAGGGTGGCGCGGACGCGATGCCACTGGTCAAACGGGCCCTGAGGGACGAGAACTATTATGTCCGGCTCAATGCGGGCGTCACCATGATGAAGTTCGGCGCCAATGGTTTCCAGGCGCTGTGCGAGGAGGCCGAAGGCCCCGACCCGTTTGCGCGCGAGATCGCGTACTACGCAATGAATGCGGTACCCGCCGATGCTTGATGCCATCGGGATATTTGTCGTCGCCTTTCAGCTGTTCATATTCGGTTATTTCATCATACTGAACGGCACCTATACGATATTCACGTTTGTTGCCATGCGCCGCATACGGGCGCACTCGGCCACTGCGAGCCTCAAGAGCCTCCAGGACATCACTTCCGGCGCCTATCACAAGCCGGTGTCCATCATCGTGCCGGCATTCAACGAGGTCCACACCATCGTCGCCAGCGCACGGTCGCTGCTGCTGCTCCAGTACCCCGAGTTCGAGATCATCATTGTCGACGACGGTTCCACGGACGACACGTTCGAGGAGCTCAGGCGGGCATTCCAGCTCGCGCCGCTCAAGAAGCCGCTGCGCACTGTGCTGACACACACCCCGATCACCGACCTCTACATGTCGGTTCGGCACGCCAACCTGTTCGTGGTGCGGAAGACCAATGGTGGAAAGGCCGATGCCCTGAATGCAGGAATCGACGCGTCCCATTACCCGCTGTTCTGCTGCGTGGATGCAGACTCGCTGCTTGAGCCTGATGCCCTGCTGCGCGCCGCCAAGCCGTTTGTTGACGACCGCGAGGTGATCGCGTCCGGCGGGCTCGTACGGGTCCTGAATGGCTGCGTCGTGCGCGATGGTATGGTGGAGGAGATACGCGCGCCGAAGAAGGGGATCGAGTGCATACAAGCCGCAGAATACACGCGCGGTTTCCTGTCGGGACGCATGGCCTGGAATGCGTTCAGCAGCCTGCTCATCATCTCCGGCGCGTTCGGCGTGTTCCGCAAGGATCTTGTCCTCGCGGTGGGAGGCTACTATCCGACCGTCGGCGAGGACATGGACCTCGTCGTGCGACTCCACCGCTACTGCTGTGAGAACAACCTGCGCTATAAGGTGGTCTTCGTGCCTGAGCCCGTGTGCTGGACTCAGGTGCCGTCGGATCTGCGTTCACTCCTGCGCCAGCGTAGCCGCTGGCACCGGGGGCTCGTTGACACCCTCTGGCGCAATCGTACGATGTTCGGAAATCCCCGGTACGGTACGGTCGGACTTTTCGGGCTGCCTTACTTTGCTCTCGTCGAGATGCTTGGCCCGGCCATCGAGTTCGTCGGGTACCTTGGATTCGTCATCCTGTTTCTGCTGAACTGGGTGGACCCGGAGTTCGCGCTCCTGTTCCTCGTGGTTGCGGTGTTGTGGGGCATCTGGATCAACGTCGCCGGCGTGATGCTCGACAACCTGGTGTTCCGCCGTTACCGTGACTTGAGGGACGTCCTGAAACTTTCCCTATATGGCAGCCTCGAATTCCTGGGGTATCGCCAGTTACTGGCCGCCGAGCGTCTTATCTCCACTTTCCAGTGGCGGAGCGGATGGGGCCAGGCGCGGCGCCAGAAAATCGAGTCAGAAGTCGGGGAGAAGCGTGAGGCAGAAACTTAAGGGGGCGCTGTTAAGCGTTGTCCGGATTCTCCTGGCGGGTGTCTTCATCTTCTACCCGATCGTGCTGGGGCTTGATTACTTCTACGTCTTCGAACCGTATCTGTATCCCCTGCACATGCTTCAGGGACACATCCGCCCCGTCGGTCGCCATATCCTCATCGGGCCTTACCCTGAATTCATCACCCTCGAGCGCCTGCGCAACCAGGGGGTGAGCGTCGTGATCAGTCTGCTCGATCCGAGACTTATTTACGAGAAAGGACTGGTGCGCGTCGAGCAGCGCGAGGAGCGCAGCCTCGGCATGAAGACCTACAACATACCACTCGACAGTTATGAGTCGCCGAACAGTCCACGCAACGCCGCGCACATCCGTGAGATCCTCGCGCTCCTGCATCGTCTCGGAAACCGGAAGGTCTACATCCACTGCTACCTCGGGAAGCATCGCGTTGCCTATGTCGCGAATGCATTGCGGGCTGCGGAGCACAGGGCCACCGTCGTATCCAACGATCGCCAGATGCACACCGCTCCCTAGGCCTGCTATCACGGTCCTAGCGCTTCTTGGCGTCCGGGTGGCCCGGACGGAACGAGGCGCACTGGGAGCGGCGTGTGACAGGGAGTCGTCTTGCGCGGGCGGTGCTGGCCGTGCTGTTGTGTCGGGCACTGTTCGCGTTCCCCGCTGCGCATGCGGGTCTGCAGGCGGAATCTGCGGGAAGACCTTGCCCGGCGACGCGATGGCTGCGCTCGGTGTGGATGTGGCATTACCGGCAGGTGCTGCGACATCCACAGCGGGTGGTGCGTGTGCTTGAACGCCACGGAATCGGTCGTGTCTACCTTCAGATCGCCCCACCCCTGAGCGCGTTTCGTCCGTTTCTCGGTCGTGCACACGAAGCCGGTATCCAGGTGTTCGCGCTCGAAGGCAGCCCTGGTGCCGTCCTCGATCCGGCGCCGATCCTCAAGCACACGGCCGAGCTTGCGCGTTTCAACGCGCGACCCGGGGGCCTGCAGCTCGATATCGAACCGTATGCGCTCAAGCGTTTCTGGAAACACCAGAGGCGTTATCTCTCGGCTATCTGGGTCTGCTTTCGAAGGTACGACAGGCGGCCCCGCCTGGATTCTGGCTGTCGGTTGCGATCCCTTCGTGGTTCAGTCGTCTGCGATTCGACGAGCATTCAATGTCCGCGCTCGCAGTCGGCCTTGCCGACGAGATCGTCATCATGAGTTACCACGGAGGTATGGGATCGGCCGAGCGTGCGGCAGCGCCAGCCGTGCGCCAGGCAAGGGATGCCCACAAGCCGGCCTACATCGGCATCCAGCCGGGACAACAGCGTTCGTCAGGTGCGCACGCGCGCACGGGGCTCACGCGGGCGTTAGGATACGTGCTCGAAAGCTACAGCACGCTTGACCAGGTGGCGTGGCGTCCTACAGCCCCAGACGTTCCCAGATCGTGCTCGACGGGGCAGCGCGGTTGAGGGTGTAGAAATGCAGCCCGGGCGCACCGTCTGCAAGCAGGCGTGCGCAGAGTTCGGTGGTCGCGTCCAGGCCAAACGAGCGCAACGCCTCCATGTCCCCTTCGTAGTCCTGCAGGCGTCGCCGGAGCCACCGGGGAATTTCAGCGCCACAGGCGTCCGAAAACCGGGCAAGCTGCGCAAAGTTCGTGATTGGCATGATCCCGGGCACGATGGGCACGTCGATTTCGAGTGCCTCGCAATCATCAATGAAACGATAATAGGCGTCAGGGTTGAAGAAGTACTGGGTGATCGCGGAGTCCGCGCCCGCCTCGATCTTGCGCTTGAAATGAAGCAGATCCTGCTTCATCGACCGGGCTTCAGGGTGGCCCTCGGGGTAGGCAGCCACCTCGATATGAAAGGCGTCACCCGTCTCCGCGCGGATGAATTCGACGAGTTCGACCGCATGGCGGAAGTCACCCGGATCGACCATGCCGGACGGCAGATCACCACGCAGCGCCACCAGGTGGCGGATACGGAGCGCGCGATACCCTGCCAGGATCTCGCGCAGGCTCTCGCGCGTCGCGCCGATACAGGAGAGGTGGGGCGCCGCTTCCACGAGCCCCGCCTCCTGGATCTCCCGGACGGTCTGGTAGGTGCGGTCGCGGGTACTGCCCCCTGCGCCAAAGGTGACCGAACAGAACCGGGGTTTGAGCTGGGCGAGCTGGCGCGCGGTATGGTGCAGACGTGCCGCCGCTTCGTCCGTTTTCGGCGGGAAAAACTCGAAACTGAAGACCCGGGTGCGCTTCTTCTGGGACTCCAAGCGGGTGCCCTAGTACCGGTAGTGGTCTGACTTGTAAGGGCCTTCCGCAGGCACGTTGAGGTAAGTCGCCTGTTTGGGGGTAAGCGTGGTGAGCCGTACGCCGATCTTTTTCAGATGGAGTCTCGCCACCTTCTCGTCGAGATGTTTTGGCAGGACGTACACCTTGTGCTCGTACTTGCCCGGGTGGGTCCAGAGTTCGATCTGCGCCATGACCTGGTTCGTGAATGACGCCGACATGACAAAACTCGGGTGGCCCGAAGCGCAGCCCAGGTTCACGAGCCGGCCCTCGGCAAGCAGGATGATCCGCCGTCCGTTCGGCAGGATGATGTGATCCACCTGTGGCTTGACGTTCTCCCATGGATACTTCTTGAGGCTCGCGACATCGATCTCGGAATCAAAATGCCCGATGTTGCACACGATCGCCTCATTCTTCATTGCGAGCATATGGTCGTGGCGGATGACATCGACGTTGCCGGTCGCAGTTACGAAGATGTCCGCAACCGGGGCCGCTTCCTCCATCGTCACGACGCGGTACCCCTCCATTGCAGCCTGTAACGCGCAGATGGGATCGATCTCGGTGACGAGCACCGTGGCCCCCATCCCGCGGAACGCCTGCGCGCAGCCTTTGCCCACATCCCCGAACCCGGCCACGACACAGACCTTGCCGGCAATCATGACGTCGGTGGCGCGCTTGATCCCGTCGATCAGCGATTCCCGGCATCCGTACAGGTTGTCGAACTTGGATTTCGTGACCGAATCGTTGACGTTGAACGCCGGACACAGCAGCTCGCCTCTCGCCATGCGTTCATAGAGCCGGTGCACCCCGGTCGTGGTTTCCTCGGACAGTCCGCGCACGTCCTTCAGGAGATCCGGACGCTTGTCGTGGATCCACAGGGTCAGATCCCCGCCGTCGTCCAGCAGCATGTTCGGCCGCCAGCCGCCAGGACCGGACAGCGTCTGTTCAATGCACCACCAGTACTCCTCCTCGGTTTCGCCTTTCCAGGCAAAGATCGGCAGACCCCGCGCCGCAAGCGCAGCGGCTGCGTGATCCTGTGTCGAGAAGATGTTGCATGAAGACCAGCGGATGGTCGCTCCGAGCGCGATCAGGGTCTCGATAAGCACGGCGGTCTCTACCGTCATGTGGAGACTGCCGGCGATCCTGGCCCCGGCAAGAGGCTGAGCCTTGCCGTATTCCTCGCGCAACGCCATGAGACCCGGCATCTCAGTCTCGGCGATCGCGATCTCCTTGCGGCCCCACTCGGCGCCGGAGCGATCCGCGACCTTGTAATCCGCCTTGGCGGCTGCCTGCTGCATCGGTTTGCTCATGGAGGAATGATCCGTTTAGCGCTTGAGTGTCTTGATCTTGCGGGGACCAGCGGCGTCGCGCAGCACCTCCGCCTTGTCCGTGCGTTCCCAGGTGAATTCGGGCTCTTCGCGTCCGAAATGGCCGTAGGCAGCCGTCGACTGATAGATCGGGCGCAACAGGTTGAGATGTTTGATGATCCCCTTCGGTCTGAGATCGAAGTGTTCTTCGACCAGACGCGCGATGGCATCATCCGGGATGGTGCCCGTGCCAAAAGTCTCCACGTACACCGCGACGGGCCGCGCGATACCAATGGCATATGCGATCTGGATCTCGCACCGCGCCGCGAGTCCGGCCGCGACGATATTCTTTGCCACGTAACGTGCCGCGTAGGCCGCAGACCGGTCGACCTTGGAGGGATCTTTGCCCGAAAACGCGCCTCCGCCGTGGCGCGACATGCCGCCGTAGGTGTCGACGATGATCTTGCGGCCGGTCAGGCCGCAATCGCCCACCGGGCCGCCGATCACGAACCGGCCGGTCGGGTTCACGAAATATTTCGTATGCGGCCCGAGCCACTCGGCGGGCAGCACCGGCTTGATGATCTCCTCGAGTACGGCTTCCTTGAGGCGCGCGTATTCGATTTCGGGAGAGTGCTGGGTGGACAGTACCACCGTGTCGATCGCGACCGGGCGGTGGTTTTCGTAGCGCACCGTCACCTGGGACTTTGCATCCGGCCGGAGCCAGGGCAGACGTCCGCTGCGGCGCACCTCGGCCTGACGGCGCATCAGGCGGTGGGCATAAGTGATGGCGGTGGGCATCAGGTTATCGGTCTCATCCGTGGCATAGCCAAACATCAATCCCTGGTCCCCGGCCCCCTGGTCGAGATCAAGCCCCGTACCTTCATTGACTCCCTGGGCGATATCCGACGACTGCTTGTCGATGGCGGTGAGCACCGCGCAGGACTGCCAGTCAAAGCCCATGGTGGCGTCGTAGCCGATGCGTTTGATCGTGCCCCGCACGATCTCCGGCATATCGACCCAGGCGCGGGTCGTAATCTCGCCCGAGATCACGACCATGCCGGTATTGACGAGGGTCTCGCAGGCAACGCGCGCCTGCGGATCCTGAGCAATAATGGCATCGAGGATGCTGTCCGAAATCTGGTCTGCCACCTTGTCCGGATGGCCCTCGGACACGGATTCCGAGGTAAACAAGAAAGCGCTGGTCATGATTGTCCCCGTTCGAAGTGCCGTGCCAGTTTATCAGTCCCGGTGCAAATTCCTAGCCGCGGGGCGGTTTTCGCCCCCTTTTTTGCCGCAGGACCCCCCCGGGGCTTCGCCATTGATCAAAAAACAGGTTCACGAGCCCGGCCCGCGGGGCTGACCGCTGGATCCCTAAGGATACCAGAGGGAGGCCGGGATGTCCTGTCTCCACGCTCGATGCAGGCCTGGCGACGCCCGTCGGGGGCAAGTGGGGGTGACTGCCTTCAATTAAGCAGCGGTGCGTGCATGCTCAGGCAGTTTGATCCGTTTCCTGCAGCCTGCCTTAGTCCGCGCGATTTTATCCTGCGCTTCTCTCAAGGATCTCGCGCGCTACGTGAGGATTCTTTTCCAACAGTGGCTTAACATTCAGCTCCTGCGTATTGTCTCCCCGGGTTTCCGGAGATCCTGCCTTGGGCACGCGGATCCTGGGAGTACCCGCGGCGGGCGCTTTGGCGCGGGCCCGGTGGATTCGGGGGCACGGAATCTGATCACGGAAATTTTCTTGGACGAAGCTGCTGCGCGAGGACAGCGTTCGTCCGCAGACAACGGCCTGCTGTCTCCGGCATCGGCACGAGGCGTTACTTGGATTTCAGAGGAAAGTTTTCCGGGTGCGCGATAATTCCAGCTGTGAAATCAGCGTCCAGATCCGGCCAATAAAAGTGGCTAGGCCTTGGCTCCTCAACGTTGGGCACCTTGCCTGCAGAAACACCCGTGAACTACGGAAGGTCCTCGTAGGACACAAGCAGTTCCTGCTCGTCAGAGAGCAGCCAGACCCCGTGACCCGGGATGTTTGTGATCTCAACCAAAGTGCCTCCCCGGCGTGCTTGATGTCATCGCAGCGTTCCTCGATTAACTGTTCGCGTTCTTTACGTCTCTGTTTTAGAGACGGGGGTGGTCATTCACACATCGGGCGATCGGCCCGGGGACGCCGGGTGTGACAACGGCTCGCCCCGGAAAGTCGGACAGCGCAACATCTGCACTTCATATCCGGACACGGCCCTCTTGCGCACCGCGGCGACCTCGCTCACTATCAGTAGTATGTCTCTAATTCAACCAGTGGTTGCCCCGGAATCCCGGCTGGCGGCAGCCCAGCCGGCAAAGCCGCCGGAGGCGCTGTTGCGCGCGGCCTCCCGGGCTATTGGCGAGTTCCGGATGATCCGGCCCCGGGACCGTATCCTGCTCGGACTTTCCGGAGGCAAGGACAGCCTGTCGCTGCTGCATGTCCTGCTCGCGCTGCGCTTGCGCTCGCCGGTCGCCTTTTCGGTCGTGGTGGCCACTATCGACCCCTGTATTGACGGTTATGACCCGTCCTTTCTCAAGGACTACGTGCCCCCGCTCGGCGTGCATTTCACCTATGTGCGTCAGGAGATCGTGGAGCGTGCGCGGCGTACCATGCGCGGCGACTCCTTCTGCTCGTATTGCGCACGCATGCGCCGCGGTGCGCTGTACCGGGTTGCCCGCGAGCAGGGATGCAACGTGCTTGCGCTGGGTCAGCACCTCGACGATGTCGCGGAATCGTTTCTGATGAGCGCCTTTCACGAGGGGCGCCTGCGCACCATGCGCGCACATTATGTGAACGATGCCGGAGATGTCCGGGTGATCCGTCCGTTTGTGTACGTGCGCGAGCGCCAGCTCGCTGATTTCGCGCGCCGCGCGCCCCTGCCCGCAATCCGTGACAACTGCCCATCGTGCTTCAGCGCGCCGGGCGAGCGTCAGTATATGAAACAGCTGCTGGCTGCCGAGGAACGCCGTCTGCCACGGCTGTTTCCAAGTCTGCGCCAGACCCTCAAGCCGCTCCTCGGCGAGCCGCCAGGTGAGGATTCGCAACCTTTGGGCGCCCACCGTTAAATGATGGCGTTCCGTTAAACAGACCGGCCGATCCGTGGCGATTCAAGAGAAGCAGGCAGTGGCCGATGGCGCCCATCGGCCGCGCTTCCGCGGCGTATTTCTCCGGCCGCGTTACTGGCCGACGTGGGCCGTGCTTGCGCTCCTGCGCCTGAGCCTGTGGCTGCCGCACCGCGTACGCGCGTTCCTCGGGCAGGGTCTTGGAGATCTGTACTATGTGTTCAACGCGAAACGCCGGGGCATTGCCCGTACGAATATCGCGCTGTGTTTCCCTTCCTGGGATGAAAACCGCCGGAACGAGCTCACGCGCCGTCATTTCCGCACCGCCATGCAGGGGTTCCTCGATTTTCCCTGGTGGTGGTGGGCTTCCGATCGCGCACTTGAGCGCAGGGTCCGGATCACGGGCATCGAACATTACCGCAACGCTGTGGCCAGTGGCCGCAATGTCATCCTGCTGACTTACCATAACGTGGCGCTCGAGGCCGGTGTCATGATCTCGAGGCATTATCCGCATGTGTCGCTCGTAAAGCCGTTGCCGAACCCGGTCCTCGACTGGTTCATGACGCGCGCACGCACGCGTTTCAACGGACGTATCTTCAGCCGTTCGGGTGGCTTGCGTTCCCTGGTACGCGCTGTGCGCGGTGGCGCAGGCGTCTATTACATCCCAGACGAGGACCTCGGGCTTCAGGATTCGGTGTTCGTGCCGTTCTTCGGTGTGCCCGCGGCAACGCTCGCGACGCTCGGGCGGCTCGCGACGCTGTGCAATGCCGTCGTTATCCCGTGTTTCGCCCGCCTTCTCGCCAAAGGTGCGGGCTATGAGCTGTCGCTGCGGGCGCCGATGACCGGATTTCCAAGCAGCGATCGCGTGCGCGATGCGGAGCGCATGAATGAGGAGATTGAACGGGGGGTTCGCGAGGCCCCGGAGCAGTACTGGTGGACTGCCAAACGGTTCAGGCACCGGCCTTCCGGTGAGCGCTCTCCCTATGAATAAGACATCCCGCCGCCCCGTTGCGCTTGGCGCACCGCGTCACTGGCTGAGCTGGTCCGCGGCGGCACTCCTGTTCCTGCTCGGACGGCTTCCGGCACCCGCGCTCGCGCTTCTTGGCGACGGCCTCGGCACGCTGCTTTACGTTCTGGCCGGTGCCCGGCGCCGTGTGGCGCTGAGGAATCTGTCAGTGTGTTTCCCAAAGATGACCCCGGCGAACCACCGCCGCCTTGCGCGTCGTCATTTTCGGGCCCTGGGCCGATCACTGCTTGACCCCGGTCTGTTCTGGTGGGCCTCAGCCGCACGGTTGCAACGTCTCGTGCGGATCAGCGGACGCGCGCATTACGAGGCGGCGCTCGCAACCGGGCGCCCCGTCATCCTGCTCGTACCCCATTTCGTCGCGATCCAGGCGGGCATCGTGCTCAGCATTGAACGGCGGGTCGCTTTTATATACCGTCCGCTTGATGACGATGTACTGGGAATGGTCTACGTACGCCAGCTGGAGCGTTTTAACGGGCAGGGAATCGCCCGCCATCACGGCCTGCGCGGGGCGCTGAGGGCGTTTAAAGAAGGGCTGCCACTTTACTATCTCCCGGATCAGGATTTCGGTCGCGCGCATGCCGTGTTCGCACCATTCTTCGGTGTCCCCACCGCAGCGACGACCGCGCTTTCGCGGCTTGCGCGCGTGAGCGGGGCGCTGGTCGTTCCGTGCCTTACCAGGCAGCGCGCACTGGGCGGCTACGAGATAATCCTGCGCCCGGCGTTCTCCGACTATCCAAGCGGTGACGACCTCGCGGATGCCACCCGCATGAACGCCGCAATTGAGCAGGCGGTTATATCGATGCCAGAGCAGTATTTCTGGGTACACAAACGCTTCAAGACCAGGCCGTCCCCGGACGACCCGGACTTCTACGCCAGGTCCTGAGACGGGAGACCTCCCGGGCGCTGGTGCTGCTATGCCGGATGCGCCCGCTCAATCCGTTTCAGGAATACCCGCATCTCTTTCGCCGCCTGGATGTCGCCCCTGGCCTCGGCCGCGCTGATGCCTTCCCGGTAGGCCTCTGCAGCCTCCAGATCGGCGCCGGTGTCGGCAAGGGCCTGACCGAGCATCTTCCACGCCGCGGAATAGCGGGGATCCATGCGTACCGCCTCGCGCAGATGTATGACCGCTGTCCGGGCCTCGCCCTGCTTGAGGTATTCGGTGCCGAGACCGTAGCGCAGGAGCGCGCTGTCGCGCCCTTGCATCAGCATCTTATTGAGGTTCTCGATCAGCTTTGATCCTTGCATCAGTCGACCTTGCGCAGGCGCGCGTAGTAGAAGCCGTCCATTTGTTCCTCCCCCGGAAGGATCTGCCATCCGGGATTGCAGGCATGTCCCACGGGCAGTGTAAAAGGTACCTCTTGTGCATCCGTCATGCCCTTGAGGAATGCCCCGACAACCTCCCGGTTTTCCGCATGCAGCACGGAGCAGGTGACATAAAGCAGCGTACCGCCCGGCGCGAGCAAGGGCCATAGTGACCGCAACAGCTGTTCCTGGAGTATCCTCAGCCGGCCGAGATCGTCCGGACGCCGCAGCCACTTGATATCAGGATGTCTGCGAATGACCCCGGTGCCGGAGCATGGCGCATCCACGAGTATCCGGTGAAACCGCTCGCCATCCCACCAGTCCCCGGGGGTAGTTGCATCACCTCTGTGTACGCGGACGGCCTCTGCAAGGCCAAGGCGGGCAAACGTGTCCTCGATAAGGGCCGCGCGCTCAGGGGTGATATCAACGGCAATGAGCGCTCCCAGTGCAGGTGTGTGCTCGGCGATATGGGCGGTCTTGCCGCCCGGAGCGGCGCAGGCATCGAGCACGCGCTCACCGGGGCGGGGATCGAGCAGCAACGGAACCCATTGCGCGCCAGCATCCTGCACGGACACATCCCCCTCGGGAAAGCCGGGGATCTCGCGAACCGGATGCGGCCCGGCCAGGATTGCGTCTGGACCATGCGCCGCAGCGCTCGCCTTTATCCCGGCGAGATCAAGCCGTTTCAGGTAGGCATCGCGCGATGTTCGCCGCACGTTGACCCGCAGTGCGAGTGGCGGGATCTCGTTGCCGGCCCGCAGGATCTCATCTCGCCATGATGGCCAGTCCTTTGCAAATGCTTCGATGAGCCAGTCGGGATGGCTCTCCCGGACCCCTTGTGTGCGGCTTTCTCGTGCCATGCCGGGATCACGAAGATAACGGCGCAACACGGCGTTCACGAGCGGTTTTGCCCAGGATCGGCCCAGGCAGTCGGCGGCCGCTACGGTCTCGCTGACGGCAGCGTGGGGCGCGACCCTCAGGAATTTCAGCTGGTACAGACCCACCAGGATGAGTGCGTGGGCGGTTTCGTCGAGGGTACGGCCTGGGGCGGAGAGGCAACGCCGGTACAGGTGGTCGAGGAGACGCCGCCAGCGCACGACGCCGTACGCGAGTTCCTGGAGCAGTGCACGGCCGCGGCCCTCGCCCACGGGGATCGGGGGTTTCGCGAGCGCCCGGTCAAGGGTGTGTCCTTGTCCGACCCAGACCACCGCGCGGGTGGCTGCAGCGCGGATGCGGGCAGCCTCAGAGGCCATCAGGGACCCACATGTTCATCCGGGCCGAGGCGGTAGCCGTTTGCGAACGAGCGTGCATCAAGTACCCGTCCGCCCTCCACCTGCAGCCGTCGTACGACCACGGCCTCACTGCCCCCCTGGATCAGCAGCCCATCCGCGCGCAGGCCGAGTACGGTACCGGGGGCCGCCGCCGGCACGCCGACGCCGACGGTAGCCTCAAGGAGGCGGAGCGTGGTTCCCCGCCAGCGCGTCATGGCAACCGGATACGGGTTGAATGCCTGTATGCGGCGCGCGATGGTGCGGGCGTCAAGTGCCCAGTCGATCCACGCCTCCGCCTTTGAGAGTTTGCGCGCATAAGTGGCGCATGCTGCATCCTGGGGCCGTGCCAGCACGCCCCGCTCGAGCGCCTCAAGGCCTTCGATGATCGCGCGGGCTCCGAGCGTCGCGAGACGGTCATGGAGGGTCGCGCCTGTGTCCGCGGCAGTGATCGGCTCCCTGACCTGATGCAGGATGGGGCCGGTATCGAGCCCGGCCTCCATACGCATGATGGTGATGCCCGTCTCGGAATCGCCGGCCTCGATCGCGCGCGCAATCGGTGCGGCGCCGCGCCAGCGGGGCAGCAGCGAGGCATGTATGTTCACGGCCCCGAGTCGCGGGCCCGTCAGCATCGATTCCGGAAGCAGCATGCCAAAGGCGACAACCACGAGCGCGTCCACATCCAGCGCAAGTGCCGCAAGGAGCGATGCGGCCTCGTCGCGACCCTGTGGCTGGCTGACAGGCAGACCGAGCACCAGCGCCTGGTCCTTGACCGCCGAGGTTTTCAGTGTCCGTCCGCGTCCAGAAGGACGATCCGGACGGGTGACGACGCGCAGGATGCGATGGTGCGCCGCAATCGACTCGAGCGCAGGCACCGCGAAGGGTGGCGTCCCGGCAAAGACGAGATTCACGGATGGCTCGTCACATCGCGAGCCGCTGCTGTTTCTCCAGCTTCTTGCGGATGCGCTGTTGTTTCAGTCGTGACAGGTAATCGACGAACACCTTTCCGTTCAGGTGATCCACCTCGTGCTGTATGCAGACCGCAAGCAGACCCTCGGTTTCGAACTCGAACGGCCGTCCGTCGCGGTCCAGCGCGCGCCCACGGATCTTTTGCGGGCGTGCCACCTCCTCAAAAACGCCCGGTACCGACAGACAGCCTTCCTCGGTGACCCCCATCCCGTCGCGCTCGATGATCTCCGGATTCACAAAGACACGCAGATCGTTGCGTTCGTTCGACACATCGACCACGATCACCCTCTGGGGTACGCCGACCTGGATCGCTGCAAGGCCGATCCCTGGCGCCTGGTACATGGTTTCGGCCATGTCATCGATCAGGCGGCGGACTTGCTCGTCCACCACGCGCACCGGTGCGGCGTGGGCACGCAGCCCGGGATCGGGATAGCGTAGGATCTGTCTTTGCATGAACGGAATTATACCGCAACGCCCAAAATGGAAGCAGGGGCCGGCCTTGATTTCCGGCGCACCCGTAGACTACATCTTAAACGTAAAGATGAAGATACTCAGCCCCCTTGTTCTGATTGCCGTGCTGCTGATGCCGGCTGCCCATGCGGATACCGTGCGCATTCGTGCGCATGCCCCGCATCGCTACACCGTGGTCCGGGGCGATACCCTCTGGTCCATATCGGCGCATTTTCTCAAGGACCCCTGGCAGTGGCCGGCGATCTGGAATCGCAACCACCAGATCAAAAACCCGCGCCTGATCTACCCCGGCGACGTCATCGTCCTGTCCTATAACCAGAAGGGGCAGCCGGTACTGAGGGTATTGCGGACCGAGCGGCTGGCGCCGGCCCGTCACCGGCGGGCCACCGAGATGACGGCCTCAGGCAGTCTCGTCCTGCCCGAGATGACCCTCAAACCCGCGGTCCGGAGCCGTCCCTATGTGCAGCCGATACCGACCATCAAACCGGATGCCATCCTCCCGTTCCTTACCCGGCTGCGTGTCGTAACGCCCAAAGAGATGCGGAATGCACCTTATGTGCTTGCGGGAACCGATCCCGGACGCTCCCTGTTTGGCACCTTTGATACCATTTACGCCAACCATCTCGGACCCCATCCCGCTACCGAGTACCTTGTTTTCAAGAGCGGGCCCGCGCTCAGGACGCGTCAGAAGAAACTGCTGGGATACGAGGGCCTCTATCTCGGGCGTGTCCGTCTGCTGCACGCGGGCGAGCCGGCGCGGCTTGAGATCGTGAGCGCAAGGCGCGCGATCCGTCCCGGCGACCGGCTGTTTCCGGCGCCTCCGCCACGGCCGATACCCTATTATTATCCCCGCCCGCCGAGGACGAACGTGCATGGAGAAATCATCTCGGCGCTCGGCAGCATGGCAGATGCCGGCCCAGGCGCGGTCGTCGCGATCGATCTCGGCCGCAAGCAAGGGCTTCAGCGGGGCGATGTGCTGCAGGTCCTGCGTCACCAGCCCAAGCCCGTACGTAACATCACGACCGGCCGGACCGAGCGGTTGCCGGACGAACGGTCGGGCCTGCTGATGGTGTTCCGGCCGTTTGCGCACATCAGCTATGCGCTCGTCATGGAAGCAAAGCAGCCAATACGTATCGGCGATGACGTCGCCACCCCCTGATCCGCGCCCCTCATCACCACACAGGTCCTGTGGGCGCCCGGATTGACGGAGCCCCCCATTTCCTCCATGCTGGGCCCCTCCAGGCGGCGCCGCGCCCACGCAGGCAAGGTTGGGTGATGAAAGAGAATGTGATCGACGTGCTGATGTATTTGTTCGAGAATTACATGGATGAAGAACCCGAGTTCCGTCCCGATCAGGACGTGCTGATGGCGGAGTTGTCGCAGGCCGGGTTCCCCCGTGGCGAGATCAACAAGGCGTTTTCCTGGCTTGAAGAGCTGGCTGCGCTGAAGTCGCAGGACGGTATGTCCGCCACGGCGCTCTGTGCCAGCACGTCGACGCGCATCTACGCTTCACAGGAACAGAATAAGATCGACCTCGAGGCGCGCGGTTTCGTCTTGTTTCTCGAGCAAAGCGGCGTGCTTGATCCGGTCACGCGCGAGCTTGTTCTTGAGCGCGTGATGGCACTCGAGGCGGAAGAGATCGATCTGGAACAGATGAAATGGGTGATCCTGATGGTGCTGTTCAATCGACCGGGGCAGGAACAGGCGTATGCCTGGGTCGAAGACCTGGTATTCAACGAAGTACAGGATCAGCTGCAGTAGCGATATTTCCCCGCCAGTCTTTGTTGTCGGCGATCCCCCGGACTATGCTAGCCGTCATGCCGTACGTACCGGTTCTCGTATAGGGACGAAGCGAAACATCGTCTTATGGGCAAAAACCTGATCATTGTCGAATCGCCGTCGAAGGCGAAGACCATGTCGAAATACCTCGGCAAGGAATTCGTTGCGCTCGCGTCCTACGGACACGTGCGCGACCTGGTGCCAAAAAAAGGCGCGGTCGACACGGATAACGACTTCCTCATGAAGTACGAACTGATCGAGAGGAACAAGAAGCACGTGGACTCGATCAGGAAGGCGATGAAAAAAGCGGACGCACTCTATCTTGCGACCGATCCTGACCGGGAGGGAGAGGCGATCTCGTGGCATCTCTATGAGATCCTGCGCGAGGACGGGGCCCTGGATTCGAAGCCCGTGCACCGGGTCGTGTTTCACGAGATCACCAAGAAGGCCATACAGGCGGCCATCAAGGAGCCACGGAACCTGTCGGAGAACCTGGTGAACGCGCAGCAGGCGCGTCGCGCGCTCGATTATCTTGTCGGGTTCAATCTCTCGCCGCTACTCTGGAAGAAAGTGCGCCGGGGTCTGTCCGCCGGGCGCGTCCAGAGTCCGGCGTTGCGGCTGATCGTCGAGCGCGAGGAGGAGATTGAGCGGTTCGTTGCCCGGGAGTACTGGACGGTGGAAGGCGATCTGTTGGCGGATGACCAGCCATTTGGCGCGCGCCTGACGCACTACAATGGTGAGAAGCTCGAACAATTCAGCATAGAAAACAGGGCCAGTGCCTCCGAGATCGAAACGGCGGTCGCGCGCGCGGGGCGCGATGGCCTCAGGGTCATCACCGTCGACAAGAAGCAGCGGCGGCGCAATCCGGCCCCGCCATTTACCACGTCGACCCTGCAGCAGGAGGCGGGACGAAAACTCGGGTTCAGCGCGCAGCGGACGATGCGCACGGCGCAGCAGCTCTACGAGGGGTATGACATCGACGGCGATACCGTGGGTCTCATCACCTATATGCGTACCGATTCCGTCAATCTCGCCAACGAGGCGGTGCAGGAGTTGCGCGAGGTCATCCGTGCGCGTTATGGGGAGGATGCGGTTCCGGACGAGCCGCATCACTACAAGACCAAATCGAAGAATGCCCAGGAGGCCCACGAAGCGATCCGCCCGACCTCGGCATCGCGGGTGCCCGACGACATGCGGCGGATCCTGACCCAGGATCAGTTCAAGCTATACGATCTGATCTGGCGACGCACGCTCTCCTCGCAGATGATTCCGGCACTGCTCGACACGGTCGCGGTCGACCTTGCGGCTGGCGAGGCCCATGTGTTCCGGGCCACGGGCGCGGTAATCGTCAAGCCGGGTTTCATGGCGGTGTATCAGGAGGGCAGCGACGACAAGCGGGGGGGCATCGAAAAGACCGAAGACGAAAACGGAGGGCTTCTGCCGCCGCTTGAAGAGGGTGATGTCGTGACGCTCAAACGTCTTGCAAAGCTGCAGCATTTCACGGAGCCGCCGCCCAGATTCACGGAAGCGAGCCTCGTCAAGACACTGGAGGCCTATGGAATCGGCCGTCCTTCAACTTACGCCACCATCATCTCCACGCTGGTCCAGCGGGAATATGTCACGCTTGATAAACGCAGGTTCCAGCCTACGGACGTCGGACGTGTCGTCAACAAGTTCCTGTCGACACACTTCAGTACCTATGTGGACTACGACTTTACGGCCCGTCTTGAAGACGATCTGGATGCGGTATCGCGCGGCGAGAAGGAGTGGAAACCCCTGCTGCAGGATTTCTGGTCACCCTTCAAGGACCGGGTCGATGAGAAGGAGGACGCCGAGCGTCCCGACCTCGAGCTCCTTGAGGAACATTGTCCCAAGTGTAACCACCAGCTCGCCAAGCGACTTGGGCGAAATGGCTATTTTATCGGATGTACCGCTTATCCCGAGTGCGATTACACACGAAACCTCGACGAGGTGCCGGGTCAGGAGAACGTGCCCGTACTCGCCGATCACCCGTGTCCCAAGTGTGCGCGACCGCTCGTGATCAAGCGTGGCCGCTACGGCAAATTCATCGGCTGCAGCGGTTATCCTGAATGCCGGCACATGGAGCCGCTTGAGAAGCCGGAAGACACCGGTGTTTCCTGCCCGGAATGCGGTCAGGCAAAGCTGCTCAAACGCAAGTCGCGCTACGGCAAGATCTTCTATTCGTGTGCGCGGTATCCCGACTGCACGTACGCCGTCTGGAATCCGCCGCTGGCGGAGCCGTGCCCGGCCTGCGGCCATCCGATCCTGACGCTGAAGACGACGAAGCGCAAAGGGACGCAGAAGGTGTGCCCCCAGAAATCCTGCGGGTATGCCGAGAGCGTGCCGGACGCCGAGGTCGGCTGAAACAGCCACCGATCATTCGACGCGTGGTTCGCGGCGGAGCAGGGTGTCGACCGCCACCCTGGGGGCAAGCCCCTCGAACAGTACGGCGTGGACCTGCTCGGTGATCGGCATGCTGATCGCGTGGCGCCGCGCGAGCGCAAACACCGCCCGTGCTGCGCCGACCCCCTCCGCCACCTGCCCAATCTCTTCAATTGCCTGGCCAAGAGCCTCGCCGCGGCCTATGGCAAGCCCGACCTGACGGTTGCGCGAGGCGTTATCCGTACAGGTCAGCACCAGGTCGCCGATCCCGGACAAGCCCATGAAGGTTTCGGTTTGCCCTCCGAGCGCGAGCCCGAGCCGGGTCAGCTCGGCGAGTCCGCGTGTGATCAGGGCCGCCCGGGCGTTGGCCCCAAAACCAAGGCCATCGCTGATTCCCGCTGCGATCGCAAGCACATTCTTCACTGCGCCGCCGATCTCCACGCCTACGACGTCATCTGTTGTGTAGACCCGGACCCGGTCATTGCGTAACCACTCCGCGATCACGGCGGCATGGGCGTCGTCGTCGGATGCCACCGTCAGGGCGGTGGGCAGGCCTTG
>JAJYDT010000034.1 GCA_021777335.1 Pseudomonadota bacterium
GATGTTTTGGCCATTGATCTACTTATGACCACGCGGGTTCTGGGGCTTTGCGGCCACGATAGCGTCGAGAATCTGAAGCATGCTCGCATTGTACGTGCCCGCTACCCGTCAATCAAAAAAACCAGAACGTGGCCTCGAATCGATTGATGGCAATCAAGGCGGACCCCAGGCGTCTGTCCAAGGATTACTGATATAGGCGAGGAACCCTAACGTGAGCCTGATCAACGACTACTTGCAGAAGGGACACCATCGCTGTGACCGGCTACTGGAACAGGCCGAGGAAGCGGTTTCGGAGCACCACTGGGCTCGGGCGGCTGTGTGGCTCGATACCTATACGAGGATGTTCCGTTGCCACATCAAGGCTGAGGAAAACGTTCTTTTCCCGGCCCTTGAGCGAGCCCACGGAGGCATGTTCGCGCTCGGGCGGGTCATGCGTACCGAGCACCGGGGGTTTGAGGCACGCCTTGCGGCGCTGTCGGGTTTTGTGATGATGCGTGATCAGGCGGCATTCCGGGTTGAGGTCGAGATGCTCAAGACTGAGCTCGCGAATCATAGCCTGAAGGAAGAGCAGATCCTGTACCCGCTGGCGGACCAAATGGCGCAGCCGGAACAGCACGCTACGTTCACTGCCATCCGCGACTATCTGGATGGCGTGTCCTTGATGCTCTAAGGCGGAGGTGCCGCCACCGCCGCCCGCATCGGCAAGGGGCGTACAAGTGCTGCGCCGGGTGTCAGCAGATACTGCAGTAGCGCCCGCACAGGGCGGATCGCGGCGGCGAACGGAAGGTTTGCGGCACCGCGGAAGAATAGCCCGCGCTGCAGATCTCCCTGCAGTGCCGCACTCAGTTGCGCATCGATACAGAACTGGCCGGCCTTGGAGTTCCCGTCCCGCAGCCCGCAATGCTCAAGGCAGTCCAGCGCGATTGCGCAACGTGCCCGGTCCGCTTTTGCGTTGGCCTTCAGCCGGTCTTCCCGTTTAAGGTAAGTCCGAAGCCAAGGAGTCAGTACTGCCCGTGCGGGGAAGCCGGCGACGCTCATGAATGTGACGATGTCCTCCGGTCTGGCCTCTGCCAGCACCTTCTTGAAATTTGGGTGTGCGTCACCCTCCTCGGTCACGGCAAACGGGGTACCAATCTGCACAGCGCTCGCTCCGAGCGCCAGCAGACGGCTGATTCTGTCCGGCCCATTGATCCCTCCGGCTGGAATCAGGGGGATCTGGTCGCGTTTGATGCCAAGTTCTCCAAAGAGATTGAGCACGGTTGGCAACACCACGGAAAAATCGAAACGGGCGTCGGATACCTCATCAAGGTGTGTTGCACCAAGGTGGCCGCCCGCGAAGGCAGGATGTTCGATCACCACAGCGTCGGGGAGTCGGCCTTTACGCATCCACTTCTTGAGCACGATGGCGACCCCGCGCGCATCTGACAGGATCGGGATGAGAGCCACTTCCGGAAAGTCTGCCGTGAGATCAGGGAGGGTGAGCGGTAGCCCGGCGCCCATGACAATCGCCTGGGCCCCACTTAGACAGGCTTGGCGCACGTATGCGGCATGGTTCGTGACGGCCTTCATCACGTTCACTGCGACGATACCGCGGCCATTGGCGATCGCGAGCGCGGCGCGTACCTCCCGGTCAAGCGCGACGAGATTGACGCGATCAAGCTCCATCTTGTCCCGGCAGTGCCGTGTCTCCTCCATGAGGTCGGGGTGGTGATGTCGCAGGTCGATGCTTGCGACTGTCCCCATAGCACCGTAGCTCGCAACCGTGCCCGCGAGGCGGTGGGCCGAGATTCCAACCCCCATCCCTCCCTGAACCACCGGCAGTAACATCTTTCGACGCAAAGTCCATCGCGGAAACGCGCAATCGATCGGGCTCTCGGCCACCCCTCTTGTCCCCTCTTTGCATCACAGTTGTTATTTACGCTAGCAACAGTGATGCGATAAGTCGTTGATGCAGGTCAAATCGCTATTGCTTTAAGTACGTTGGTTCGGGACGGGGTTAAGCGCATTGCGATCCTGATCAGTTGGCCAAAGTGCTTGCGGTGATCCTGTATATCAATCAGCGGTGATTTTCTGTCTCTGATTGATATCGGCAATGGGTTCTCCAACAAAAAGCGAGCCCGCCAGGGTGGAGGCGGTGCGGGGGGCAGAGAACGCCACCGCGTGGCAGGGCACGCTACCTTCTCTTTTGGGACGAAGGCAGAATTAGCCTGCGCAAGATTGGTCGGTCACGCTTTGATCTTGCGTAACAAATGTGGTGACGGCGCTACATTGCACTCTCGTCTACTGGAAATTCGGTTACGTCTGCGTCATCGTCCTTGTGATTTTTTGACAGACGTCAACATGCAAGACACAACCGGTTGTATCGTCTTTCTCATTAATACACAACATATGAGGATACGCCATGACCAACACCCACGGACGCATCCCGGATCCATCATCAATTGCGAATTGCACCCGCAGCACACGCGCCACCGCTATAAACCCTCCGCAGTCTGTTTTAAAGCGTGATGGTACGCGCGCACCTTTCCGAACCGCCAAGATCAGCGCAGCGCTGCGCCGTGCGGGACAGGCGACCGCTGAGTTTGGCGACGACGAGGCACGACTGCTCACAGCTCAGGTCGTAAAGATCATCGCACACAAGTTCCAGGATGGGGTACCGACAATAGAGGCTATCCAGGATATCGTCGAACAGGTGCTGATCGCGGCCAACCATTTTCAGACAGCGCGCGCCTATATTGTCTACCGTGAACAGCACCACCGACTGCGCTCAGCGCGCGGGACACTTGTCGACGTGGAACTTGCCATCAATGAGTATCTTGAGCAGAAGGACTGGCGCGTGCACGCCAACGCCAACCAGGGGTATTCGCTTGGTGGACTCATCATGAACGTGTCCGGAAAGATGGTCGCCAACTACTGGCTCAATCATGTCTATTCGTCCGAGATCGGGCACGCGCATCGTGAGGCGGATCTTCATGTCCACGATCTCGATATGCTTTCGGGATACTGCGCTGGATGGTCGCTCCGTACGTTGCTCTCGGAAGGGCTGAACGGGGTACCCGGAAAGGTCGAGGCAGGTCCCCCGAGACACCTATCCAGTGCGGTCGGTCAGATCGTGAATTTCCTCGGGACCCTCCAGAACGAATGGGCGGGTGCGCAGGCTTTCAGTTCGTTCGATACCTACATGGCGCCCTTTATACGCAAGGATCATCTCGACTATGGCACGGTGCGGCAGTGCATTCAGGAGCTGATCTACAACTTGAATGTGCCGTCCCGCTGGGGTACCCAGACCCCGTTCACGAACCTGACATTCGACTGGACGTGTCCGGAGGATTTGAGCGATCAGGTGCCGGTGATCGGGGGCTCGGAGATGCCGTTTCGCTACGGTGACCTGCAGGAGGAGATGGACCTGATTAACCGTGCCTACATTGAGGTTATGACCGCGGGAGACGCAAAGGGGCGTGTATTCACGTTCCCGATCCCGACGTACAACATCACGCGCGACTTTGTTTGGGAATCTCCAAACGCAATACTGCTCTTTGAGATGACAGCACGCTATGGCCTACCCTATTTCCAGAACTTCATCAATTCGGACCTGAAACCCAACATGATCCGCTCGATGTGCTGCCGGCTACAGCTCGATCTGCGGGAACTGCTGAAACGCGGCAACGGGCTTTTCGGAAGTGCTGAACAGACTGGCTCCATCGGGGTGGTCACAATCAACTGCGCGCGCCTAGGGTTCCTGCACAAGGGTGACGAGGCTGCATTGATCCAGCGGCTGGACGTGCTGCTCGAGTATGGCAAAAACAGCTTGGAGGTTAAACGCAAGATCATCCAGCGCTATATCGACGATGGCCTATTCCCCTATACCAAGCGTTATCTCGGCACGCTGCGCAACCACTTCTCCACGCTCGGGGTCAATGGCATAAACGAGATGATCCGCAATTTCACGGACGACGCGTACGACATCACGAGCGCTGTCGGGCACAACATGGCCGTCCGGATCCTTGATCACGTACGCGAACGCCTGCGCGCTTTCCAGGAGGAAACCGGCCACATGTACAACCTCGAGGCGACCCCCGCGGAGGGCACGACCTACCGCTTCGCGAAGGAGGACCGTCGCCGGTTCCCCACCATTATACAGGCCGGTACGCCGGACATGCCCTACTATACCAATTCCTCACAGCTTCCCGTGGGGTTCACGGACGACGCGTTCGAGGTACTCGAGCGCCAGGACGAGCTTCAGACGAAGTATACCGGTGGCACGGTGTTGCATCTGTACATGACAGAACAGCTTTCAAGCGGGGACGCCTGCCGGACGCTCGTGCGCCGGGCCCTCGAACATTATCGCCTGCCTTACATCACGGTGACACCGACCTTCTCAATCTGCCCAAGGCACGGGTATCTTGGTGGCCGCCATGAGTTCTGTCCGCGCTGCGACGAGGTAGCGCTGGCGAAGAAGCGTCTTCAGGAACCACACAACCCACGAACCACAGGAGATTACGATGAACAACGCCGTTACGTCGGTACAAGCGATCAGCCTTAAGCTTGAGGACCATGAGCGCCAGCGGTGCGAGGTGTGGACCCGGGTAATGGGTTACCACCGCCCGGTGTCATCGTTCAATATCGGAAAACAAGGGGAGTTCCATGAGCGAAAGTTTTTCAGAGAGACGCGGGCGCGGGAAGAAGGTCGACTCTGAGCTTTCGGTCAGCGGCCTTGTACCCCTGTCGGCCGTTGATTTCCCTGGTCGACTGTCGGCGGTCGTATTCTGCCAAGGTTGTCCATGGCGGTGCGGCTACTGTCATAATCCACATCTGCTCACGCGGACCTCCGGCCAGCTCTCCTGGCCAGAGATCTGCGCGTTCCTCGGGCGCCGGCAGGGACTGCTCGATGCGGTCGTGTTCAGCGGTGGCGAGCCGACGCTGCAGCGAGGTCTTGGGGAGGCGATGCGCGAGACGCATGGGCTCGGGTTTTCGGTGGGGTTGCATACCGCGGGTCCCTACCCAAGGCGCATCCAGGCATTGCTGCCGCACCTTGACTGGGTAGGCATGGATGTTAAGGCACCGTTTTCGACCTATCCCCTGATTACGGGCGCCAGGGGAAGCGGCGAACGCGCACGACGGAGCGCCCAGATCCTAGTCGCGAGTGGCATCGAGTGTGAATTTCGCACGACGGTCGATCCCGCCCTGTTGGATGCGGAAAGCATCATGCGGATCGCGGACGAGCTGTCCGCCCTCGGGGTGAAGCGCTGGGTGCTGCAGGAGGCCCGCCACGAAGGGCGTATCAATCCAGCGACCGTCGTCATGGGTACCGACCCGGCGATCTGGAGCCCAGAGTTTGTGGAAAACCTGCGGCGGAGGTTCCCGGTATTTCTGGTCAGGCGTGCCGCGATCTTCGGCTGAAGCCGAAAGGAATGAGACGCAGATTGTCTGACAACCCAGAGGTTACCTGGACCGACTGTCGGCCGATTCAAATGACCAGAAAAGTACTCTTGAAGGGCTATTTCTTGCTGCATTAATAATGTCCTATCTGAGACGCAAAGGCAACACGCCATGCTGAACAAAAGAGCGCAAGAGCATTGGGTTTCTGGCGATCTCGGCAGTGGCTTGCTGGGTGCGCGCGCGCAGCTCATCGAGTTCGGCAGGGGCGAAATTGGCCATCGGGTTGGTCTTGGCGTGACCCCAAATGAGCTCCACCGGGTTGAGTTCGGGTGCATAGGCCGGCAGCAGGTGCGCGCGCACGCGGCGCTGGGTGGCGAGCCAGTCGGCGACCGGACCCCGGTGGTGGGCGCGCAGGCGATCCCAAACGAGCTCAATCGGCCGGTTTACGGTGCGCGAGAGTCCTCGCAGGAAATCGGCAATCGCCTCACCGTCGTAGTTGGCGTCGGGGAGAAAACCGAAATAGGCCCGCACCCGTCTGCGTGCGGGCGAGATCAAGAGGGCGGCAATCACCGAGACCTTGCGCCGCGAGCGGCCTCGCTGTCTCAGTACTGGGGTTTGTCCGCGCGGCGCCCCACTGCGGCGTACCAGCGGGGCCATCAGGAAACCGGCTTCGTCGATGAAGACGATGAGCGCCTGCCTGCGCGCGGCGTTTTTTTTACCCGCGGCCATTCCTTCTTGATCCAGCGGGCGATGCCTGATTCGTCGCGCTCCAATGCACGACGCGTGGGCTTTTGCGGGCTCCATCCAAGCTGATGCAGCAACCGCCCGACATGATCGACATGGTAATCGACACCCAGGCGATCGCGGATCAACTCGCCCACCCGCGGACACGTCCACAGATCGGTGGGATACCCGAAGGCGCGCGCCCCTTTCAGCAACCACTGCTCCAGGCGGCGTTTGTCTTTGTCGTCCAAGGCGCTCGGACGACCCGGCGTCGGCCTGGAGGCGATGCCCGCCTCCCCGTCGTGGCGAAATGCGGCATTCCAGCGCCGCACACTGCGCCGATCGACACCGAGACGGTGCGCCACGTCCACCGGCGCGATACCTTCTTTCAGCAGCGCGATGGCACGCTCACGCCGTCGTTCCAACTCTTCTGGGCTTCCGGCAGGTCGCATGGGGCACCTCCTGCCGTGAGCATAGGACATTACTTATGCAGTTATCAATAGTTTAGGGTACGCGGGGTGCGTAGTTATACTTCTGTCGTCTTGCGGTAGCGGATGTGAGCGATAGCAGCTACCCAATGACAGATACTGTCTGGCACTCCCCGAAGGCAGTGGCCAGCAGAGTACCGTTCGGAGATGATCCAGGCTCGTTGAGCACAAGAGCGTGGTCAGACGGACGATGGGGTCCCGGCGCAATGATGTTTTATATAGTGCGTGAGCCCCGGGCTGGTGCACCCGCCTGCTGATAGCGGTCGAACACCATACAGATATTACGGATTAGCATTCGGCCGAGATCAGTGATGACAATCCCGGTATTGCCGATTTTTACCAGACCCTCGTTGACCATACGACCAAGGGTTCTTATCTCGGAAGTGAAGTAATGCGCGAACCTGATCCCGTAGCGCCGCTCAATATCGCAGAAGTCGATTCGCATGTGGCAGATCAGGCTCATGATCACGTCACGCCTCAAAAGATCATCATCGCTCAGCTGGATCCCGCGGGCCGTTGGCAGACGCCCCGCTTCGAGCCGTGCGTAGTACTCGGGCAGGCTCTTTTCGTTCTGGGCGTAGCACGAGCCTATCTGACTGATCGCGCTCATTCCAAGCCCGACAAGGTCGCTCCCGCCCCGTGTCGAATACCCCTGGAAATTCCGCCATAACTGCTGTTTCCGCTGGGCAAGTGTAAGTTCATCATCCGCGCGGGCGAAATGGTCCATCCCGATATATTCATAACCCGCATGTGTCAGGCGTTCGATAGTCAATCCAAGAATCTGGAGTTTCTCTTGGGGATCAGGAAGCGTAGACGGATCAATCAGTCGCTGCATCTTGAAAAGTCGTGGCAGATGGGCATAGTTGAATACCGACAACCGGTCCGGCATGAGCTCTATGACCTTGTCAAGCGTGTCCTTAAAGGTGCGTTTCGACTGGTAGGGAAGCCCGTATATGAGATCGACATTGATGGAACGGAATCCTGCTTGACGCGCGGTCTCTACCACTGTCCTGGTCCGCTCCTCACTTTGGATGCGATGCACCGCCTTTTGCACCCGAGGATCAAAATCCTGAACGCCTAGACTCATTCGATTAAAACCCATTCCACTGAGTGCCCACACCGTGTCGGCGTCCACGGTTCGCGGATCGATCTCGATTGAATACTCGCCATGACCCCTGTCTAGTAATTCGAAATGGCGACGCGTGAGTGCCATGAGCCAGTCCATCTCGGCGACACTGAGAAAAGTCGGTGTACCCCCACCCCAGTGGATTTGGGTAACGATACGACCGTGGAATAATGGCCCATAAAGCGCAAACTCCCGATCGAGATGCTCAAGGTATTTAGTGGCGGCGTCCCGGTTCCTGGTGACAATCTTCGTGCAGGCACAATAGAGACAGACGGTAGCGCAGAATGGGACGTGCACATATAGCGAGAGCGGCCTGGCGGCAGCCTGCGAGCGCTCGATCTCGGCGCGGATGGTGGTTTGGTCAAAGTCTGCCCGGAAGTGTGATGCTGGAGGATAGGATGTATATCGCGGCCCAGGGACATCGTAGTGCGCGATGAGGTCCGGATCGAAGCAGATAGTTGGCAATCCGAGATCCATGGGTACTATCACCCCACGCGATCGAGCAGACGTGCGCGGAATCCCGCGCCGATCGCTGTCGCAATGTGACGGCATGCGGGGACATCGACATCGTCGAGACCCTCGATGGCACTCAAGGTTACGGTTGGCACGTGACGGACTGCGCGCGCAGCAAAATCCAAGAGCGCCGGATACGCGCCAGGTTCAGGGGGTAGACAATGACGTACGTAAGTCCTCTCGTCCTGAGCATTTAGCGAGATCGACACGGTGTCTATGGCGCCCGCAAGATCAGGCGTGATATCCCGCTGGTGCCTCAGGTTTGCGAGTCCGTCGGTGTTGAGCCGGACCTGTAGGTGGCGCCTTTTTAGGGTTCGTCCAAGCACGAGTACAGCGTCCAGTCTCAGGGTGGGTTCACCGAAACCACAGAATACAACCTCGCGATACGGCCCAGCTGCGTCAATTGCCGCCAGCACCTCGACAACTGAAGGCTCTTCCCGCCGAGTAAGGCGCAACGAGGCTCCATCGATCTCCCATCGGCCATCAAATTTTGGGCAGAAGCGACATCGCAGCCAGCAACGGCTGGTCAAATTGATGTAGAGACGTCCCCGGAGGGTGTACGTGATGGGTGCGCGTCGCCTGCTGCTCTGTGCATTCATAGACGCAGTTTATTGATCAGCGCTGTGGAGGTTTTGCGCTGCATCAAAGATGTAGCGACGCCGTTGAAGTCTACTGATAACGGTAGACGCGGCAGCAGGGACAGGGGGAGAGATTCGTGGGTGACCGGTTACATGGCGGACAGGACACGCTTGCGGCATTCAAGCATGTGCTCGGCGCTGATCGTGTATACACTGACCCGGTGACATTGTCGCTCTATTCCTCAGACGACACTCCGCGACGTTGCGAGCCGGCGGTTGTATTGTTTCCCGCATGCCACGCTGATGTCGAGGCAATAGTCCAGATTGCGTATCAGTCGTCCATATCTCTGATTCCGCGCTCTGGAGGTAGTGGCAATGTTGGGGGCGCTGTGCCAGTCCCAGGATCCGCAGTTGTCAGTCTCGAATGCATGAGACGGGTCATCGAGTTTAATCCTGGAGAACGCCTTGTCTCCGTAGAGGCGGGTATTGTGACTGCGGACATAGATCAGTGTGCGCACACTGCCGGTCTCTTCTATCCGCCGAATCCGGGCAGCTCCGCCTACTGCAGGATCGGTGGCAACATTGCCACTAACGCGGCTGGGCCACGCTCACTAAAATATGGTGTAACCCGTGACTATGTTCTCGGTCTGCGCGTAGTTGTCGGTAATGGGCAATCCCTCACTACAGGATGTCGCACTTCCAAAGGGGTCGTCGGCTATGATCTAACGCGGCTAATCGTGGGTAGTGAAGGAACACTTGCGATCGTCACCGAGGCCACGTTGCGACTCGTACCGCGGCCGCCATCGTCTGTAACGATCCGCGTGGCCTACGTCGACGCATCAGCTGCTTGCCGCGGTGTGCTGCAGGTGATGTGCAGTCCCATCACGCCGGCAGCACTCGAGTTCCTCGATGATCAGTCGATCGCGATCATGGATGCATCTACACGAGAGTCCCTGCCATCACGGACAAAAGCGCTTCTCCTGGTCGAGCTTGATGGCGATGCCCAAGAGGCGGGTCGGGCTGCTACTCTGCTTGCGGACGCGCTGGCTGATGACAGTGCAATTGACCTTGTCATTGCCCACACGCACGATGAAAGCGCCCAGCTCTGGGAAGCCCGATCTGCGCTCTCGCGCGCGCTCAAGCGGAGCTCCCGACGCAAGATCAATGAGGATGTGGTCGTGCCGGTGAGCCACCTCGCGGAACTCGTGGCAGAAATCAATGTCCTCGCAGCGCGCCACACCCTGCCGGTTGTTACGTTCGGTCACGCAGGCAACGGTAATCTGCATGTGAACATTATGGTGGATCCCACGTCTGTTGCAGAGGAGCGGCGCGCGCATGAGATGCTCCACGAACTCTTTTCCGCGGTGCTTGCCCTCGGGGGAACGATCTCGGGCGAACACGGCATCGGGACCGAGAAACTTCCATTTGTTGCACTGGAGCAGACGCCACATGTACTGAATCTTGAGCGTGGCATCAAGACGCTGTTTGATCCACGGGGCATACTGAACCCTGGGAAAGCAATCCCTGATGATAGGTCTCCTGAGCATTGGGATACCGCTATCTCCGGGACTGCTTGATCTGGGTCAAAGAGGATCTTGGTGACAGGGATATCCTTGGCATCGGTCCAACACTGATTCAGGATATGCCCGCCCGATGTCAATGTACCGCCTGATGGATCTTCGTGAGCGACCACTTGGAATGTCGGCGCACCAGCACGCGTATTACGGAATCCGCGACCTGCCTGAGCGAGATTACGTGGCGCTGTTCGTGGAAGAAAACCCGCGCTTCCTGCAGCGCCGCTTGGAGCGGCTTCTGGGTCACCGGCTCTTTACTCGGATTGAACGGCACCGGGATATGCTCTGGTACGTTGAGATTAGCCGGGCACCGCAGGCGCTCAATCCTCTCGGTGTCGGGGATCTCATGAGTCGCGATCACATCCGCCTGAACCGGCTCTTTCTCGAATCCGAACGCCTGTTGCGTGCCCGACAGCCAGAGGGCGTGCCATTGATGACGCGCTTTGCCATTCGGATGGCGAGACACATATATATTGAAAGTCAACTTATTGCACAATTATTATCATCTGACCAGCTGGGTGACATGCAACACCCCGTTGCGATCATGCGTCGGAACCACGACGAGATCGCGCGCGAACTCGCGACCATGGTCCAATTTCTTGATGCACATCCCGTTGACCTCGATGGCCTTATCGTCAGCGCCGGTCTTGTGGCAGCGATGGGCCTGTCCAGCGAGTTTTATGAAGAGACCCGGGTGTTTCCGCTGTGGGACCATAGGCTGCGCGCAAGAGGTGACATAGGAAAGATACTGCGTGATATCCAGCTCCAGTTGTATGCTTCAATCGCGCCGCGCGGGCACTGAACGGTGACTGCGCCCTCCTCCCCTTATCCCGGCATCAGCGCGGTTGTGGACGGGTCTGAGGCAGTCCTGTGGGTCGATACGCACGTGACCGACGGTGCGTGTGCTTATCCAATCACACCCTCAAGCCGGATGAGCGATGGGTATCAGCGCGCGGTGGCAAACGGTGGAGTCAATCTCTGGGGTGAGCATCTATGGTTTATCGAGGCGGAATCTGAACACAGCGCCGCCTCTGTCTGCGAGGGCTACGCTCTTGCTGGCGGGCGGGTATCGAGTTTCACCGCGGGGCAGGGTCTCGTGCTTATGAAGGAGGTCCTGTATGTCATTTCTGGTAAGAGATTGCCAGTTGTGTTCCATATTGGCGCACGGGCTATCAGCTCGCAGGCTCTGAATGTGCATGCGGGTCATGACGATGTGATGGGAGTCACCGATACCGGATGGGGCATGCTGTTTGCGCGGAATGCCCAACAGGCGCATGATTTCGCCTTGATCGCTCGCCGGACGGCAGAGCAGACACGTACACCATTTCTGAACATCCAGGATGGTTTTCTGACGACCCACACGGTCGAACGGACGCTGCTCGCGGAACCGGAACTTATGAAGGACTATGTCGGCAACCCGCGGGGTGCGAGCGATGTGCTCTTCGATCCGGGCCGTCCGCTCATGACCGGTACTGTACAAAACCAGGAATACTACATGGAGGGCAGGCTTGCGCAACGTAGCGAGCGCGGGCATCTCGCCATAGCACTGCGTGAGGCCTTCACAGTGCTTGCTGGACTGACCGGGAGGACTTACGGCCTGATCGACGCGTATCGCATGGATGACGCCGACTACGCGCTCATTGCCATGGGATCAGTGGTTGGGACCGCGCTCGCCGCTGCCGATACCCTTAGGACAAGTTCCGCGCTGCGTGTTGGAGTGCTCGCAGTGAATGTTTTCCGGCCATTTCCCGGTCATGAGATTGTGGATGCCATCAGGAACTGCCGCGCTGTGGCAGTACTCGAGCGTACAGACAATCCGCTTGCCCAAAATAATCCACTTACCTCGGAAATCAAGGCGGAACTTGCCACGGCGGCTTCCGAAGGTCTTCTGTTGCGTACGCCCATGGTCTACTCCGGGGTCTATGGCCTTGGCGGGCGCGATACGACTGTATCCGACCTCACTGCGGTTGCCCGGCATATGGATGCTGGAGGCAAGCGCTTTTTTTCACTGAACGCGAATCACGAAAGCACGCTGTCGCGTGGCAAGAATTCCGGTTCGTGTGCAGGTTTCACTGTCCGTGGGCATTCAATTGGGGGCTACGGTTCGATTTCCGCGAGCCGGATCCTCGCCGCACTCTTCGGCGAGGCACTTGGTTTTCAAGTCAAGGCCGCTCCACATCACGGTTCAGAAAAGAAAGGTCTCCCGACAGGATATCACCTAATCATCTCCACCACGCCGATCGATACACAGGAGGAGCCAGCGCATGCAGACTGTGTCGTAATCCACGATCAGAGCGCCTTCGCGCTCGGCGACCCTCTTGCTGGTGTGCGCGAGGGAGGAACGGTACTTTTGCAGGTCGGGCCGGAAACGGAGGCGCTACATGGGCTGCAAGATGAAGCGGCGCGGCGCGGACTCAAAGTTTATGCGCTTGATGCGCTGGGTCTTGCAACGGATCTCTCGGTCCGACCCGACCTCGCAGTGCGAATGCAGGGGGTGGTGATGATCGGCGCTTTTCTCAGGGTGGCACGCGGGATGTATTCCGCCCTACCGGAGCAGGAGACGCTGCTCAAGGTTACCGACCGGTATCTCAGGCGGCAGTTTAAGCGTGCGAGTGAATCTACGCTCGCGGCAAATCTCAAAGCAGTACGCTGCGGATATGACATGGTCCGACCGCTCTTTGGTGAGATATCGGTTTGCCACGCTCAGGCCTCCCAGTGACGCGTCTCCTGAACCTGCCGGTCGAGAATAAGCATACCTGCGATGGCTGCGGTGAGTGCGCGCGCGCCCAGAGGCTTGCCAACCGCATCCCGTCCGGGGCATTGCCAGCAGGAAACACGGGTGCACGGGATTTTTCCTCCATTGCCCGGCAGCTTCCCGAGCTTGATGCTTCTTCTTGTGTCGGCTGTATGGACTGCGTCACCCAATGCCCAGACAGCGCAATCCTTGCGAAAGTCGTGTCTGTGTCTTTGGTTGATCGCGAAGTCGGGAGGCTAGGGGACGATGCGGCCATGGCCCGGCAATGGATTGTCCGGACGACCAAGTTCCATGATGTTCCAGTACGCAAAGGATTCGAGCCCGGGTCGTTCGTGCTTGCGGTGGACCCCACGCGCTGTAAAGGTTGCGGCGAATGCGTTACCGCGTGTGGGGCGCACAGCGCGCTGCGTATGGTGGCAAAGAACGAGTCGGTCATGCGCGCGGTCAGTTCCGGCGCGCGGCTGCTCGCGACGCTTCCGGATACGGATGCCATCTATATCCAGGACAAGGTGCTGATGGATATGATGCTCAAGCCTGCTGCCCTGCTCTATCAGGGTGGTGGCGCGTCGTGCATGGGTTGCGGCGAGGCTACGGCTATTCGGATGACCCTCGCCGCCACGGGTTTTGTCTATGGGCCTCAGGGTGTAGGTGTTGTTGCCGCCACTGGATGCAATACTGTTTTCGGATCGACCTTCCCACATAATCCCTACCTAGTCCCGTGGACAAGTTCCCTCTTCGAGAATGCCCCAGCAGTTGCTATGGGTATCCGCGCGCGATGGAATGCTCAAGGTATGGCACGGAACCGTTTATGGGTAATCGGTGGTGATGGAGCCATGTTCGACATCGGTCTGCAGACCCTATCCAGGATGCTTGCAAGTGGTATGGACATCAAGGTACTGATACTCGATACCCAAGCCTATTCCAATACGGGGGGTCAGGCCGCGACCTCAAGTTTTCACGCCCAGGAGGGAAAACTCAGCGCCTATGGCTCAACACTCAAAGGAAAGACGGAGCGGCGCAAGGAGCTTGCTCAGATCGCAATGATGCACCCGGACGTATTCGTGGCGCAGACGACCTGCGCGCATGTCACCCACTTCTACCGCTCGATCTTGGCAGCTAACGAGTTCCCGGGGCCCGCTGTGGTGATCGCCTATGCGCCGTGCCAGCCTGAGCATGGTATTGCCGATGATGCGTCTATACATCAAGCGGAGCTCGCGGTGACGTCACGCGCCTTCCCGCTGCTTGTGCACGACCCACGCCAGGGTAGCGCCCTAAGAGAGCGCCTGAGTCTTCAGGGTAACCCGGCGAGCAAAAAAGACTGGTACGTGACGCCCAAGGGCGAAACCATTGATTTCATTGCGTTCGCCCGTACAGAAGGCCGTTTTGCGCGACAATTTGACAAGGAGGGAACACCCTCGCCCGAGCTACAGGCTGCACAGGCGGACCGTTTGCGCAACTGGCACCAACTGCAGGAGCTTGCAGGTCTGCGCCCGTCCTGAGGGGCCCTTTCTCGTCAAAACCCAACCCTGGCCTTGGGCGGCCCTATCGCGCTATTATAAAACAGTGGTCGATCGGATACCTCGGTGCAAAAGTCTGTGCAGGAGGTGTTTGGAAACTGCGGTTGCGGGTTTGATCCAGATCAAAAACATTGAGCTCTGTGCCGATTATGATTTTGTTATGCCCTTGGAACATATGAGTGCGTCGGAGCCATCTTCAAAACTGAAAACAGTCAAGGCATCATGCCAGACATGTCGGCTTCGGGATCTTTGTCTTCCAATCGGTCTTGCGCCTGACGAGATCGGAAAACTCGACAAGCTCATCAATCGGCGCCAGCGCGTCCGCACGGGCCAGCATATCTTCCGCGCCGGAAAGCCGCTCCATTTTCTCTACGCAGTGCGGTCAGGATTTTTCAAAGCCTACGAGGTTTCAAACGACGGGATCGAGCAGATTAATGGGTTCTATCTTGGGGGTGAACTTCTCGGGCTTGATGCTATTGGCAGCGGGTCACACCAGTGCAGCGCGGTGGCGCTCGACGACGGGGAGGTTTGCGAGATCCCGTTTGACGCTCTTGAGACCTTGGTGCGCGAGATCCCCACGCTGCAACGACAGTTCCATCGCATCCTGAGCCGCGAGATTACTGCAGATCACTCGATCATGAAACTCCTCGGCAGTATGAGCGCCGAACAGAAACTTGCGGTTTTCCTTACGAGCCTGTCGGCACGTTTCAACATGCTCGGTTACTCGCCGACCTCGTTGTTCCTCAAGATGTCGCGCGAAGAGATTGGCAACTACCTTGGACTCACGCTCGAGACCGTGAGCAGAACCTTCCGTAAGCTTCAGGATGATGGCCTCCTCGATGTGCAGCGGCGCCATATCCAGATCCGGGACCTTAAGGCGCTGCAGCAGATGACCGAGATTGGCCATTGTAACCACTGACCGCCTGTTCGTTGGTCGCGCGGGCACGCGCCGCGTCCGTTGATCAAAGTCAAGGTACGCTGCTCCCGTTATCACTAGAATTCAGATGATCTGCCGCCAGCCGATTCCGGCTAGCGCCGGGAATGACCACCTGAGCAGGGTGGACACACAGCAGATCTCATGGATAACTCAGATATGTATAAGACAAAACCCACTACTCAGGCAATCGACCCCGTCTGTGGCGTCGTAGTCGACAGTCGCTCGGACGTGACCTACCTGCATGCAGGCCGGATATACCATTTCTGTTGCCTGTCATGCCGAAGTCGATTCCGTCTGAAACCATCGTTGTTTATCGGGCATCACGCTGTAGCGTCGGGCCAGGACAGCGATCACGTACCGACCAGAAAGTAGACAGGCCTAGCGTGTGTCAGTATGTGTGAGCATGCACCGCCGCGTGCAATGGGTTACGGTGTGGCGGTCATTTGATTAGGATCAAATTTTTCGACATCCTTACTGTGTGATTTCCTGGCCGTCGTCCATCTGACGGAAACGTCAGGAGAGAAACGGCAGGCCCTGTTGTGCAACGTCTGTCTACAGTGTCGCAGACGCGCTTCTCATCTTGCGCACTCCATCGGGACTGTAGGTGCGTACAGCGCCATTCTAATAAATACCTTGATGCCGGGGCACATTGCCTACGTGTATTCGTTGTCACAATCATGAGGTCACCTCATGGTGGCCAATGACGCGGTGCGTCTGTATTTTTGACAAGGATCAAAAACAGGTAGAAGTTTTTTGCGTAATCTTCGCGCTTATTTGAGATGCCGCACGAACAGGCGGCCAGATTTCTGAATATGTAGGTATCATCGTGAGTGCGTTGGCAATAGCAATCGAGTATGACAGGTATCGTACGGCAACACGATTCCGCCGGCACACGTCAGCCGGTTCCGATGGAAAGTATGCAAACCGTGTTGCGCGATGAGCCAGCGGTCCACGACCAGCACCCGATTTTCTGACCACCCACCTGAACGACAATTCATGACACCCTTCAAACGCCTTATCGCATGGCCGGTGGTTGCGGCTGCGGGGTTTTTTCCGGTACCAGTATCGGCCAGCTACCCGTGGAACTTCCCTGCCCCGGTTACCCCGATTGCGCGGGAAACCCTTCACGTCCACGACATCTTTCTCGAGATCATCGTTACAATTTTCCTGCTGGTATTGAGCGTGTTCCTGTATTCGATTTTCCGGCATCGGAAGAGCCGGGGATATCCAGCTGCCAAATTCACTAAACCACGGACACCGCTGCAGTGGGCCCTAATCAGTATTCCGTTCTTGATTCTGACATTCATCGATTATGTCATCCTTGGTGTTCCGGCATACCACGCCGTGCTCGCGCTTGCGAATACCCACAATTCGCGAATGGTGGTCCGCATCACTGGGAGCCAATGGAAATGGCAATATGCCTATCCGGGGCTTGGTATCAAATATATCAGCCGGTTGTCCACTCCCGAAGACCAGATTGACAATGAGGATCCGAAGGGTCCGCATTTTCTGCGCCAGGTCAACCATCCGCTGGTTTTGCCCGTCAATGAAAAGATCCGTCTCTTGGTGACCTCGGATGACGTGCTGCACAGCTGGTGGGTGCCCGCGTTTGGCGTCAAGCAGACCGCAGTCCCGGGGTTCCTTCGAAGCACTTGGGTGAATATCGACAAACCGGGGGTCTACCGTGGCCAATGCGCCTCCCTCTGTGGCATTGGGCATGCCTTTATGCCGATTGTCGTCGTGGCCAAAAGCCAAGCCGGGTTTCAGCGCTGGGTAGCGAAAGAGCAGACTGCCGAAGCCGAGCAGGTTGCGGAAACCTCGGTGACCATGACCAAGGCGGCACTTCTGGCGCACGGTCAGAAGGTGTTTCAGAACAACTGTTCTGTCTGTCATCAGGCGACCGGTCTCGGCATACCAGGTACATTCCCGCCGATCGCCGCCGGACATCCGTTCCAGGCAGCGCCACAGATGACGCAAGCGATCCAAAAACGCGGTTTCTACAAGAACGGCGTCATCGTCATAGGGCCGGTTGCCAATCATATCCGGATTGTGCTCCACGGGATCCCGGGCACACCAATGCCGGCCTTCGCATCGCAGCTCAGCGACGTCGACATCGCCGCCGTCATCACGTATGAACGCAACAGCTTTGGCAATCACACCGGCGACGTCGTTCAACCCGAAGAAGTCCGGAATGCCCGACAAGAGCACTGATCGTCGATCATGAACCATTCAATTGCGGCAGTTGGTGTCGGAAAGAGGTCTTGCCCAGTGGCTTTTTTTAAGATTTTGACGACCCCGTAGTTCGCCAGATTGGTGAAAACGTATGTTTGTACAACAAGTGATGGATCAAGCGGTTGCCTATACCGCCGTGACTACGACTGTCGATTCTAGATCATTTAGCTGAAAAATGGGGGACAAAATGAGTACCGGGGTTCTACACACAGGCCATGAAGTCCACCCGCCTTCGGGATGGCGACGCTGGCTGTTCACTACGAATCACAAGGATATCGGCATCCTGTATCTCGTGTTTGGATTCGGCATGCTCCTCGTTGGGGGGTCGCTCGCCATGCTGATCAGGACGGAACTCATGCGACCGACCATGGCGATCCTGAGTCCGGAGGCCTACAACCAGGTGATCACGCTCCATGGCCTCATTATGGTATTTGCGGCGGTTATGCCAATCACGACCGGCCTCGCTAATTATCTCATCCCGATGATGATTGGAGCGCCGGACATGGCGTTGCCGAGGCTCAACAACTGGGGATTCTGGCTCCTGCCCGCAGCCGCCGTGACCTTGGTCATCCCCATTGTCCTGAAACTCATCGGAATCGGTAACGGCGCAATCGACACTGGGTGGACAATGTATGCCCCGCTTTCAGTCCAAGCGGGCCCGGGTGTGGACTTTGCAATCTTCGCCATCATCATGCTCGGCATGTCATCATTAATGTCCTCCATCAACATTATTGTCACCATCTTTAATCTGCGCACGCAGGGCATGACCATGATGAAGATGCCAATCTTCGTCTGGAGCTGGCTCATCACGGCGTTTCTGTTAATTGCGGTATTCCCGGTGTTCATTGGCGCCGTCATCATGCTGTTTGCAGACCGGCATCTCGGTACCAATTTCTTCAATCCGGCAGGAGGTGGGGATCCGATCCTGTGGCAACACCTCTTCTGGTTCTTTGGGCACCCGGAGGTCTATATCCTTTTCTTGCCCACCGCCGGGATCCTGTCCCATATTCTCGCGACCTTCTCCCGCAAACCGATGTATGGCCACCGGGCGCAGATCTATGCCTATTGGGCGATCGGGATTATGTCGGTCATGGTATGGGCGCATCACATGTTTACCTCCGGGCTGTCCGTCCCCGTAACGCTGTACTTCATGTACAGCACGATGGCGATCTCGGTACCCGTTGCTGTCCTCTTCTTCTGCTGGATCGCGACCATGTGGCGGGGCTCTATGACTTTTGAGACGCCGATGCTGTTTGCGCTTGGCTACATCGTGCTCTTCGGGATCGGTGGGCTCACGGGACTGGCCTTGGCCGATGCCGTTGCCGACCAGCAGTACCACAACAGCTACTTCCTGGTGGCCCATTTCCACTACGCACTGTTTGGTGGCCCGGTAATGGGGATCATTGCCGCAGCATATTATTATCTGCCAAAAGTCACAGGGTACATGTATAACGAGCGCCTCGGAAAATGGCATTTCTGGCTGACAGTAATTGGTTTCAACATCACCTTCATGCCACAGTTTTTTCTTGGCATCGCGGGGATGCCACGGCGGATCCCGGACTATGCACTGCAGTTTGCGTCACTCAACATGATGTCGAGTCTCGGCGCGTTTGTGCTGGGTTCGGCACAGCTTTTGTTTGTCTACAACGTGATCAGAACTGTCCGGCATGCCGGCGCCAAAGCGACAGACCGTGTCTGGGAGGGGGCGTCCGGACTCGAATTCACGTTATCGTCACCTCCGCCGTATCACAGTTTCTCCGTACAACCGGTGGTGGACTGACCATGAATCCGGCACAACGCACGCAAACCTGCAGGAGATCAACATAACGATGAGCACCGGAGGCGAGCAGGCACATTATTATGTACCACAACCGAGTCCTTACCCGGTATTGCTGTCGGGCAGCCTGTTCTTGATGGCGTTAGGTGTGGTCTTGAACGTCGACGCGCTGGGACCGGGGAACTGGTTGCTCATTCCGGGCGGCCTTTTGCTCGTCTACGTAGTCTTCCAGTGGTTCAATTGCGTGATTGCCGAGGGTCGGCTCGGTACCTACCAAGAGTGGGAGGATCGGTCGTTCCGGCTCGGCATGTTGTGGTTTATCGCATCGGAGGTTATCTTCTTCTGTGCGCTGTTCAGCATCCTGTTCTATGAGCGTGAGATCTCGGTTCCCTCGCTCGCATCGTTCAGCCAGCGCTTCACCCCGTGGCCGGGCTTTACCGGGCACTGGCCCACCAGTGGCCCAGCAGGAAAGCCATTTACACCAATGGCAGCATGGGGAATCCCGTCCATCAATACATTGTTGCTACTCTCCTCCGGCGGCACAATCACGTGGGCCCACGGGCAGCTAAAGGAAAATCGCCGCCGGGTCGCCGCGCTCGGCGTGTTTCTGACCGTGGTCCTTGGCCTTATCTTTCTCTCTCTACAGGCAACTGAATTTTACCATGCGTACACGAAGCTTGGTCTGACATTGCACTCCGGGGTGTATGGCGCGACATTCTTTTTGCTTACCGGGTTTCACGGGCTACATGTCACTGTCGGCGTGATCATGCTGTCGGTGATTCTGGTACGGTTGCTGAAGGGTGACTTCAAGCCCGGGCATGAATTTGCCTTCGAAGCCGTCAGCTGGTACTGGCACTTCGTCGATGTTGTCTGGCTGCTTCTGTATGTTTTCGTATACTGGCTGCAATAAATACCCGCTCGCAGCAGGACGACATCACCAAACAATGCATGTTGGAGGTCGGATCCGCTGGCAACGGGGCGACCCGTTGCCTGGAAACCGGCGAGCGGATCTCCCTGTGCCCGCAGTTGGCTACTACTGAATCCCCGGACCCGTATGCGGTTGTCCTATACAGAGAGGACCTAGATACCCTCCGATATATCGATGCGCGATCGGGGAACAGTGACTAGTCGATACTGGTGTCACTTCCTGCGATTCAGAACCGGATGTGCGCCGACGCGTTCAGGCTGTTGCGGGCCCCGCGCCAGTTGTCGATATGGAACTTGGTAAACGGCAATCCGGTCAGTTCAAAGAACCGGGGCCAACCGATGCGCTCGACCCAGTCGCCGACACGCTCCCAGTCTTTGGCATCCTGCTTGTAGGCGGCAAGGATCTTTTTCACGATGGCCGCAGCCTCGGTCCAGCGGGGCGGGTTATTCGGAATGCCGGCCGCCACAAGTTTCTGGAACATGGGCTTGCTGCGCGCATTCGAGTTTTTGCCCCCGACCCAGATGGCCAGCTTCGAGTGGGTGGGATCATTGATCTGCATCGGTGGGCAGGGTGGATAGCAGGCCCCGCAGCAGATGCACTTCTTCTCATCCACTTCAAGCGAGGGTTTGCCGTTCACCATCGCCGGGCGGATCGCCGCTACCGGGCAGCGCGCCACCACCGACGGCCGCTCACACACATTCGCGACGAGGTCATGGTTGATCTTGGGCGGCTTCGTGTGCTGGATGTTGATTGCGATGTC
>JAJYDT010000129.1 GCA_021777335.1 Pseudomonadota bacterium
TGGGCAATCCGGCTTGTCGTGCAGGCGGCCCAGGACTCGCTGACTGACGACATGGTCTCACGGATCGCGGCGACGGCGACCGACGCGATGGATATTCTGGACCGTGTCAGCCGCACCGGCCTGGCGGACGCCATTCCGGCGCTAGCCCAGCTGGTGCGGAACGGAGATCTCGAGCGCATCACTCACCTCGCGCGGCTCGTCGGATCGGCCCAGGATGCGATGACCGATGACATGGTGGGGCGGCTGTCACAGACTGTTGCCAGCGGGCTCGACCTGATGGACCAGGTGGGACGCGCGGGGTTTGAGCGCGCGATTCCCGTTCTGTCGCGCCTGGTCTCCGATGGTGATCTCGAGCGTATCGTGCAGCTGGCACGGCTTGTGAGCTCGGCCCAGGACGCCATGACCGACGATATGGTCGGGCGGCTTGCCGAGACCGTCGGCGAGGGGCTGTCGCTGCTAGACCGACTCAATCGTGCCGGCGCCGGACAGTTGATCGGGGTGCTGGAGCAGATGCACACGAGCGGGGCGCTCGAGCGCATTGCTGCCATCCTTCCGAGTCTCATGGGGCGGATGGAGCGTCTGAATACGATGCTGGAGGTGGTGGAACGTTCGGTTGAGGCACTGGCGAAGGAAACGCCGGCATCCGGGGGGCTCGGTGGCGCGTGGCGTCTTTTCGGCAACCGCGAGAATCAGGAGGTCATGCGCTTTCTGTTCGGCATTGGCAGGGAGCTGCGCGGCACGTTCGTTCAAAAAAAATAGCGCCCGTGCGGCGCACCGGTCGCGCGGTCCGCAACGGCGGCGTCGCGCCCGGTGCGGCGGGGGGATTCATGCCGTCATTTGACGTGGTTTCGCAGGTAGCGATGCAGGAGGTTCGCAACGCGGTCGACCAGACCAACCGTGAAATCGGCAACCGGTTCGATTTCAAGGGATCGGATGCGCGTGTGGAGCTGGCCGAATCGCGTCTGACGCTGTTCGCTGACGATGACTTCCGGCTCAAGCAGCTCAAGGACATTCTTCTGCCGCGACTGGTAAAACGCCAGATCGACCTCGGGTGCCTAGACGAAGGCAAGATCGAGCCTGCCGCAGGAGGCAAGGCACGTCAGGAAATCCGGGTGCGCGAAGGTATAGACACCGAGCTCGCGCGCAAGATTACAAAAATCATCAAGGATTCGCGCCTCAAGGTCCAGGCGGCGATTCAGGCCGATCAGGTCCGCGTGACGGGCAAGCAGCGCGACGAACTGCAGGCGGTGATTTTGCTGTTGCGGGCCCAGAAGCTGGGACTGCCTCTGCAGTTCGTCAACTTCAGGGATTAGTGCCGCTGGCCGTGGGTCCTCGCCGCTCGGCATCGTAGCAACGCCGGTTTCCGGTGCCGGTGTTACCCGAAGTACCCTATTTCGGCTATCCTTAAGAACAAGAAAATATGGCCGATTGCCCGGGAGCCATGACCGCATTCGTGAATAAGCCGTCCCTGTCGACGCTGTTACCAATTCTTGTGCCGCCGCGTGGTCCATTGAGACGCCGGCTGCCAGTCGGTGTCGTTGCGGCTGTGGCCCCGAGCTAGGCGGACACGGTGGCCTCGCCAAGCGACAAGGAACTCGCCGAACTGCGTCGCAGTTTGTCGCGATCACATCGCCACATGGAGGCGCAGGTGCGTCACAACGAGCGCATCTGGGCAGGTTTCCGTCAGATTGAAATCCAGATGATCGGTGCGCAGTCGCTGGGTGAGCTGGTGGACACGCTCGTCAACCGGATCCCGGAATTGTTTCTGGCGGTTGACTGCGTCAGCCTGGTTTGCGTGGATCCGGAATACGAACTGTCGCGTCTGATGGCCGCCTACCCGAAGAGCCAGATAGGCCGCTATTTCATTCCGGTCGATCGCGAATGGTTGGATACACTGGTTTCCGTGACTGGCAGGCCCCGTTTGGGACCGTGCGACGCCCAATTGCAGGCCCGCATGTTCTCGAGCTGCGGTGTGCGCCTCAATTCCTGCGCGATCGCGCCGCTCACGCTGCACGGCGCTCTTATCGGCTGCCTCAATCAGGGAAGCCGCGACGCCGGCCATTTCAGCGCAGATTCAGCCACGGACCTACTCGAGCATCTGGCCGCAGTCACCGCCATGTGCATCGACAACGTCGTCAACCACGAACGGCTCAAGCGCGACGGACTGACCGATGCGCTTACCGGAGTTGCCAACCGACGGTTCTTCGAACGACGCCTGCATGAAGAGCTCGTTTTGAGGCGCAGACGCTGCAACTCGATTGCACTGCTACTGGCGGACCTGGACCACTTCAAGGATCTGAATGATCGCTACGGTCACCAGGTCGGGGATGACGCGCTGAGGCAGGTGGCCCGCGCACTGAGTGAAGGGTTGCGGGCCAGTGACGTGCTCGTACGCTATGGGGGCGAGGAGTTTGCCCTGCTGTTGCCGGATACCGACCCGGAAAAGGCGCTGGAGATTGCCCAGCGCCTGCGTGCCCAGGTAGCCGGTCTTGTCCTGGACGGTATGGGCGGTGAGGTCGCGGCGGTGACCGTGTCCATCGGCGTCGCCTGTCTTTGGCCTGAGGGCGGTCTCGCGTCGAAGACGGATGACGACGCTGGAACATGGCTGTTGCGCCAAGCAGACGACGCGCTTTACCGCGCCAAGGCTGCAGGACGGAACCAGGTTGTTGCAGCAGAGCGGCCACGGGCCGGCAAGCAAATCCCCGATTCCAGAAAGCATTGATGCGGAAGCGCCGGGCGGGTGTCGCTATGCGTGCTGGACCCCCGGCTCGGCCCTGTCCTCAGCAAAGAACTCACGGGACGGGGGTTCCTTATAGGGAGGACACCGATCCTCCGCGCAGAAGCCGTTTCAATCGTGGCGCAAGAAGTTTCCTGCTGCTACCGGAAGCCTGGAAGCATTGCACCGGCTACGGTCAGCCGGGAGCACGGTGAGCCTCACCGGCGGCAGCCATTCTTTAACGGTTCGAGATTCACAGGTGACCGGCAGACAGGTGAGAAAACGGGCCGGCACATGGGATGGATTCGTTCTGGAAAGCCGATACCATCCCAGTGCGCCAGTCCCGAATGTTCGGGATCGCCGCAGGCCGGTATTATTTGGAGGTAGACTGGAAAATCAGATTTATTCATTTTTTTGACAATCTAAAAATATTCATAAGTAATTGTTTTACATATAATACATTATATATGTGAACCGTCGTGAGCAGAGTTTCTCTTGATTTTTCACCGGCAAGGATTATAGTTGTCTCGTACGGTAAGGATACTGTAGCCAAGGAAGCGAGGCGACACTGGAGGTCTTCTGTACAGGGATGACTCCGGTGCATGGAAGCACCGGAGAGTAGTGATCCATACCCCGCAGGCGGCCGAAAGGCCGCCTCTTTTTTTTGCCCCGTATAGGAAACCCCCGGATTCGAAACGGGATCGCAGGGGGCAATGCCCGTCTTTCCAGTCCCGGAGGATCGGGTGCGGCTCACGCACTGAGCCGGTTTTGCGCGCGGTACCGAAAAGTGTCTGCGATGGGTCTGTCCGACGTGACATGCCGCGGTATCTTTCGACCGGGGCGATCCCGATTTCCCGCTATTCCGTGCAGCCGAACGTCCGATGTGGTGTGGATCAAGGGGTTTGTCCGGATCCGGCAACACGGCCCGGCCGGAGCGGATTACCGCGGAGGATCAACGTTCCAAGTACTTGAGCTTGCCAGGGACTTCGTCCCATTCCTTGGCGTCGGGCGGCTCCGGCTTCTTCTCGGTCAGAACCGGCCACTTGCGGGCCAGCTCCGCATTGATCGCCGTGAATTGTTCCTGGTCCGGCGGCAGATCGTCCTCAGCGAAAATCGCATTGACCGGACATTCAGGCACGCAAAGCGTACAGTCGATGCATTCGTCGGGGTCGATGACGAGGAAGTTGGGGCCTTCATGAAAGCAATCGACCGGACATACCTCGACACAGTCGGTATATTTGCATTTGATGCAGTTTTCGGTGACCACATAGGTCATTGCTTGTCTCTCCCGCAGATCGTTTCGGTGCGACCGTCCCGAGGGTTCCGGCGCTGCGCGCCCGGATGCCGCGGGTGTTCCGAGGCGTTTCGACTTGGAAAGTTAGGGACCGGCGCCGCCGCCTGATGATACACGTTCCGCGGCGTGTATTGGAACCGCGCGGTCGCGCTGCGCGCTTGCGGATGGCATCGGTCCGGCCGCACACTTCGGGCACGGCGTCGCCTCCGGCTGCCAGTGCCGTTCCGGATGGACGGACAGACAGTATTTTCCAATCGTAATATGAGGGTGAAACGGCAGGAGTCATGCCGCGGATCTGGATCGACGGTTGAATGACTGGAACAGCCGTTTTCTAGCCTGTTGTACCCGGTTCGCGGATTCATTATCGC
>JAJYDT010000035.1 GCA_021777335.1 Pseudomonadota bacterium
GGCGACAACGTGAAGCTCAACATCACCCTCATCAACCCGATCGCCATGGAAGAAGGTCTGCGCTTCGCCATCCGCGAAGGCGGCCGGACCGTGGGCGCGGGTGTGGTATCCAAGGTGATTGAGTAGCACCAGAAGGATTTATGGCCAACCAGAAGATTCGTATCCGGCTGAAAGCGTTCGATCATCGTCTGATCGACCGTTCCGCTATGGAGATCGTGGACACGGCGAAACGGACCGGGGCGCTGGTGAAGGGCCCGATCCCGCTGCCGACCAAGATCGAGCGTTATACGCTGCTCCGTTCGCCCCATGTCGACAAGAGCTCACGAGATCAGTTCGAGATCCGCACGCACAAGCGGATCATGGACATTGTCGAGTGGACCGACCGGACGATGGACGCATTGATGAAGCTCAGCCTGGCGGCGGGCGTCGACGTCGATATCAAACTCAGCTGATCCGGGGAACACCATGGCATTGGGCGTAATCGGCAGGAAGATTGGCATGAGCCGGGTATACTCGGACAAGGGCGCTTTTGTTCCGGTCACGGTGCTGCTTGTCGAACCGAACCGCGTCACTCAGGTGAAGGACGAGGCGCGTGACGGATACCGCGCCATCCAGGTCACGGTCGGTACGCGCAGGCCAAGCCGGGTCACGAAGGCCATGGCTGGCCACTTCGCAAAGGCGAAAGTGGTGCCGGGATCAGGTCTCTGGGAGTTCCGCCTGGCCAGCGAGGAAGGCAAGGACATCGCGCCGGGCGCAGAGATCAAAGTGGACATTTTCGCCCCCGGACAGAAGGTCGATGTGCGCGGGACCACGATCGGAAAAGGATTTGCCGGCGTGATCAAGCGCCACCACTTCGGGGGCGGTCGCGCGTCGCACGGCAATTCGCTGTCACACCGGGCGCCCGGCTCCATCGGGCAGCGCCAGACCCCGGGCCGCGTGTTTCCCGGCAAGAAGATGGCGGGCCATCTGGGTAATGTGTTTCGCACCCAGCAGAACCTTGAAGTGGTCGCGGTGGATACGGAGCGGCATCTGCTGCTCGTGAAAGGTGCGGTTCCCGGCCCAAAGGGACAGGATCTGTTCATTCGGCCATCCGTGAAGCAGCGGGCCGTCAAGGATTAAGGTTTCGGGAGTCCAGATGAAGATCGCAGTCGACGCGCAGAGCGCAAAGCGGATTGAAGTTGAAGTGTCGGATGCGACGTTTGGCGTCCAGTTCAACGAGCCGCTTGTGCATCAGGTGGTGGTGGCATTCCAGGCGGGCGAACGGGCGGGGACACGCGCCCAGAAGAGCCGCTCGGACGTGCGTGGTGGCGGGCGCAAGCCTTGGGCGCAGAAAGGTGGCGGCCGGGCACGGGCGGGCACGATCCGCAGCCCGATCTGGCGTGGTGGCGGCCGGACCTTTGCCGCCACGACGCTTGATTTTTCCCAGAAGGTGAACCGGAAGATGCACCGGGGTGCCCTGCGGGCGATCCTTTCGGAACTGCTCCGGCAGGGCCGTCTGATCGCGGTTTCGGATTTTTCGCTCGCGGCTTCGAAGACGAAGGCGTTGACCGAGGCCCTGGCCTCGGCCGGAGTCGAAAGCAAGCGCAAGAGGTCCCCGGATACGTTGATCGTCACGGAGCGTCTGGAAGAGGGCCTGCTCCGGGCCGCCCGAAATCTGCCGAAAGTGGATGTATGCGCCGTGGCGGATGCGGATCCGGTCAGCCTCATCGGACATGAGCATGTGGTCATCACTGTCGGTGCCCTGAAGCGTTTCGAGGAGATCCTGCGATGAAACGAGCACCCCTTCGGGAAGAAGAGCTGTACAAGATCCTGATCGCCCCGCATATCTCGGAAAAGGGCACGCGGCTTGCGGAAAAGAACCGCCAGTTCGTGTTCAAGGTACGGTCCGATGCGCGCAAGCCCGACATCCGGCGGGCAGTGGAGAAGCTGTTTCAGGTCGAGGTTCAGTCGGTGCAGGTTGCGAATCTCCCAGGAAAGGCCAAGCGGACCGGGCAGATCAAGGGTTGGCGCCAGGACATGCGCAAGGCGTACGTGCGCTTGAAGCCTGGTTTTGATATTCAGTTCGTGAGCGGTCAGTAGAGGAAATCACAGTATGCCGATCGTTAAAGTCAGACCGACGTCGGCGGGGCGGAGGGCACTCGTCAAGCTCGTCAACCCTGATCTGCACAAAGGCCGGCCGTTCGCCGGGTTGGTCGAGAAGAAGGCAAAGATCGATGGCAGAAACAATTATGGCCGCGTGTGCGTGCGCCATCGCGGTGGCGCGCACAAGCGCCAGTACCGGGTGGTCGATTTCCGGCGCGACAAGGATGGCATTGTCGGACGGGTCGAACGTCTCGAGTACGATCCGAACCGCAGCGCCAATATCGCGCTCGTGCTCTATCCGGACGGCGAGCGGCGTTACATCATTGCCCCGAAGGGCATCGTGGTGGGCGATGAGGTGACTTCGGGTGCCGAGGCACCGATCCGGGCCGGCAACGCGTTGCCGATCCGCAACATCCCGATCGGCAGCACTGTGCACTGTGTGGAATTGAAGCGCGGCCGGGGTGCCCAGATCGGCCGCTCGGCCGGAGCAGCAATACAGCTGGTCGCGCGGGATGGAGAGTACGCGCAGATGCGGCTGCGTTCGGGCGAGGTGCGCAAGGTGCACATCGACTGTCGCGCAACGATTGGCGAGGTGGGCAATGCGGAGCATTCGCTGCGCAAGCTCGGCAAGGCCGGCGCCTCGCGCTGGCGCGGCATTCGGCCGACGGTCCGCGGAGTGGCGATGAATCCGGTGGATCATCCCCATGGCGGCGGTGAGGGACGTACCTCCGGAGGGCGCCATCCGGTGAGTCCGTGGGGTACACCGACCAAGGGATACAAGACCCGGATCAACAAGCGGACGGATGGCATGATCATCCGGCGCCGCCGCAGCAAGTAAACGAGGAACGCATGCCACGCTCAGTCAAGAAAGGGCCTTTCGTTGATGGTCATCTCATTAGCAAGGTGCAGAAGGCGCGTGCCGAGGGCAGCAAGCGGCCCATCAAGACGTGGTCGCGCCGCTCGACGATCGTGCCGGAGTTCATCGGTTTGACAATCGCGGTTCATAACGGTCGTCAGCATGTCCCTGTGCTGATCAATGACAACATGGTCGGGCATAAGCTCGGCGAGTTCGCGGCGACCCGTACGTTCAAGGGTCATTCGGGCGACAAGAAGGCCGCGGCGGAGGGATGATGTCATGGAAGCAACGGCAATCCTGAAGTTCATCAGGCTGTCCCCGCAGAAGGGTCGGCTCGTGGCTGATCAGGTCCGGGGGCTTCCGGTCGAGCGGGCGCTCGAGATACTGAAGTTGAGTCCCCGCAAGGCGGCCAAGCCGGTCAAGAAGGTGCTGGAATCCGCGATCGCAAATGCGGAGCACAATGTGGGGGCGGACGTGGATGAGCTCCGCGTCGGGCGCATAGAAATCAACGAGGGTCCTGTGATGAAGCGGTTTCAAGCAAGGGCGAAAGGCCGAGGCGCACAGATCCTCAAGCGGACAAGCCATATCTCGGTGACGGTGAGCGACCAGAAGCCGTCCGGCAAAAAGGGGAGCGGCTGATATGGGCCAGAAGATCAACCCGATTGGCCTGCGCCTCGGCATAGTCCGTGACTGGACCTCAAAGTGGTACTCGGGGACCAAGGGTTATGCGGACAATCTGGCGTCGGATATCCGGCTGCGTCAGCATATCAAGAAGCGCCTGGCCCATGCCGCAGTGAGCAGTGTCGTGATCCAGCGGCCGATGCAGGAGGTGCACATCACGCTCCACAGTGCACGCCCCGGGATTGTGATCGGCAAGAAGGGCGAGGATATTGAACGCATCCGTCAGGAGCTCACGAAGATTGCGGGTGTGAGGGTCGAGGTAAACGTGGATGAGATCCGCAAGCCTGAGCTCGACGCCCTCCTCGTTGCAGAGAATATCTGTCAGCAGCTCGAAAAGCGCATCATGTTCCGGCGTGCCATGAAGCGGGCAGTGACGAACGCGATGCGCCTGGGCGCACAGGGCATCAAGATTATGTGTGCCGGGCGGCTCAATGGTGCCGAGATCGCGCGCACCGAGTGGTATCGCGAAGGCCGTGTGCCACTGCATACCTTGAGGGCGGACATTGATTACGGTCTGGCCGAGGCGCATACCACCTATGGCGTGGTTGGTGTGAAGGTGTGGATCTTCAAGGGCGAGATCTTCAATCAGGCGGAATCTGCGGCCGCAGAATCAGAAACAGCCAAGAAGACAATGGCCTGACCGGAGAAACGGGTAATGCTGCAACCGAAGAGAACCAAATACCGTAAACAGCAGAAGGGTCGCAATCGCGGGCTGGCGACGCGCGGCGCGAAGGTGAGCTTCGGGGATTTCGGGCTCAAGGCCACGACCCGCGGGCGGCTCACGTCGAGACAGATCGAAGCGGCGCGCCGCGCACTGACGCGTCACATCAAGCGCGGCGGACGAGTCTGGATCCGCGTGTTCCCGGACAAACCGGTATCGAAAAAGCCGCTTGAGGTGCGTATGGGCAAGGGCAAGGGAAACCCCGAGTTCTGGGTGGCCCTCGTGCAGCCCGGCAAGGTGCTCTACGAGATGGAGGGTGTAACCGAAGCGGTGGCGCGCGATGCCTTCAGGCTCGCTGCCGCCAAACTGTCCGTGCAGACGACGTTCGTCGCCCGGCAGGCGTTCTGAGGATCCGGCATGAACATAGAAGAGATGCGGGCGGCGACGCCGGAAGCGCGCAACAAGGAGCTTGAGGATCTGCTGCGCCAGCAGTTCACGTTACGCCTGCGCAAGGCCACGGGACAGCTTGCGAGCACGGCGGAACTGCCAAGGCTGCGCCGCGAGGTTGCGCGCCTCAAGACAGTGATCAACGAGGCCAGGAGAAGGTCATGAGCGAAACGGTGGCACCTACGCATACAGTCTCCGGGCGCGTGTCCAGCAGCAAGATGGACAAGACTATAACCATCGTGGTGGAGCGCCAGCTTGCGCATCCGCTTTACGGAAAATTCATCCGGCGCAGCACCAAGCTGCACGCGCATGATGAGCGCAATGAATGCCGCGAGGGCGACCTCGTGCTGGTCGAACCGTGCCGGCCACTGTCAAAAACAAAGAGCTGGCGGCTCGTGAAGGTGCTCGAACGTGCCCCAGAGCTCACCTAAAACGGGGTGGCGGAGGTTTCCATGATCCAGATGCAGAGCATATTGACGGTAGCCGATAACAGTGGTGCGAAAAAAGTACAGTGCATCAAGGTGCTCGGTGGTTCGAAGCGCCGCTACGCCGGCATTGGTGACGTGATCAAGATCAGCATCAAGGAGGCCGTTCCCCGGGGGCGCGTCAAGAAGGGCGACGTTTATGATGCGGTCATCGTGCGTACCCGCAAAGGCGTGCGTCGCGCCGACGGATCGGTGGTGCGTTTCGACACCAACGCTGCTGTGCTGCTGAACCCGCAGCACCAGCCGGTCGGCACCCGTATCTTCGGGCCCGTGACACGCGAGCTGCGGACCGAGAAATTCATGAAGATTATTTCGCTGGCGCCTGAAGTGATTTGATAGGGGCAACGATATGCAGAAAATCCGCAAAGGCGACCGCGTCATCGTAAGGAAAGGCAGATCGCGTGGCAAACAGGGTACGGTGCTCCGTATGCTGGACAACGGCCGTGCCGTGGTGGAGAACGTCAACCTGGTCAAAAAGCACATGCGGCCAAACCCGCAGCGCAATCTGACAGGGGGGATCGTCGAAAGAGAGGCGCCGATCGCGGTCGCGAATCTCGCGCTCTTCAACCCGACCGCCCACAAGGGTGACCGTGTCGGTGTGCGCACCCTTGATGACGGCCGCAAGGTACGTTATTTCAAGCACGGCGGCGAGGTCGTGGACGTCTGATGGGGGTCGTATGACGAGAATGCAGGAGTTTTACCGGGACCAGGTGATCCCGGAGATCACGAAGCAGTTCGGCTACAAGAACGTGATGCAGGTCCCGAGGCTTGAGAAGATCACGCTCAATATGGGTGTGGGCGAGGCCTTGGCAGACAAGAAAATCATGGATAACGCGGTGGCCGATCTTGCGAAGATCAGCGGCCAGAAGCCGGTCGTGACCCGCGCGCGCAAGTCCATCGCCGCATTCAAGGTGCGCGAGGGCTGGCCGGTAGGCTGCAAGGTGACGCTGCGCCGCGCACGCATGTACGAATTTTTCGACCGGCTGGTCTCGATCGCGATCCCGCGGATCCGCGATTTTCGCGGATTGTCATCGCGCGCTTTCGATGGCCGCGGAAACTATTCGATGGGTGTGCATGAGCAGATCATTTTTCCGGAAATAGATTACGACAAGATTGATGCGATACGCGGTCTGGATATCACGATCACGACCACCGCGAAGACAGACGATGAGGCCCGTGCCCTGCTCGCGGCCTTTCATTTTCCGATCAGGAGCTAAGAGCCGATGGCTAAGAAGTCGATGGTGCTGCGGAACGAGCTGCGCAAGGAGACGGTGATGAAGTACCGTCAGCGCCGCCTGGAACTCAAGACGGCGAGCGTTGATATTCACCGGAGCGAGGAAGAGCGGCTTCAGGCCACACAGGCGCTGCAGCGGCTCCCGCGGAACGCGAGTCCCGTACGGGTGCGTAATCGGTGCTATCTGACCGGCCGCACGCGTGGCTATTACCGCAAGTTCGGCCTCGGGCGGAACAAGCTGCGCGAGATGATGATGCGCGGCGAGGTCCCTGGGGTTGTAAAGGCGAGTTGGTGAGGGGGCATCCATGAGCATGACGGATCCGATTGCCGACCTCCTGACACGCATCCGTAATGCGCAGCGGACGGAGAAGTTCAGCGTATCCATGCCGTCCTCGCACAGCAAGGAGGCAGTCGCCCGAGTCCTGAAGGACGAGGGCTATATCGAGCAGTTTGCGGTCACTCAGGTGGATGGAAAGGCGGTGCTCGAGATTGGTCTCAAGTATCACGACGGCAGGCCGGTGATCGAGCAGATCCGGCGGATCAGCAGCCCCGGGCGGCGGGTATTCCGTCCGAAGGATGAGCTTCCGTCCGTGGTTGGAGGTTTCGGGATTGCCATCGTCTCGACCTCGAAAGGGGTGATGACGGACCGTGCGGCGCGCCAGGCGGGCGTCGGCGGTGAGATCTGGTGCACGGTGTCGTAGGAGAAGGTCATGTCGCGAATTGCGCGCTATCCCGTGGCCCTTCCGGCCGGCGTTGAGGTCGAGATTACGCCGGAGGCGGTGCGGGTCAAGGGCCCGAAGGGCAAACTTGAACATAGGACACACCGTCTGGTCGCGGTGACGCGGGACGGTGAGGCATTGAAGGTGAAAGCGCTCGATGTGTCGACCGCGGCCAAGGCGCTGTCCGGGACCACGCGGGCGCTCGTTCAGAACATGGTGACCGGCGTGACAGCGGGTTTTGAGAAACGCCTGACAATCATCGGGGTCGGCTATCGCGCGGCCATACAGGGTCGCAAGCTCAACCTGACGCTCGGGTTTTCGCACCCGGTCAGCTACGTGGTGCCGGAAGGAATCACGATTGAGACGCCGAGCCAGACCGAGATTGTCATCAAGGGCGTCGATCGGCAGATGGTCGGGCAGGTTGCGGCGGATATCCGTGCGTTCCGTCCCCCGGAGCCGTACAAGGGTAAGGGTGTCCGCTACATTGATGAGCGGATCGTGATGAAAGAAGCAAAGAAGAAATAGCGGACCATGGCGATAAACAGGAAAATAACAGGCCGCAAGCGCCGAGCGTGCAGAACACGGCGGGTCATCGCAAGGATCGGTGTGGAGCGGTTGTGCGTGCACCGGACGCCGCGGCACATCTATGCCCAGATCATTGACGCGGCGGGTAGCCGGGTACTCGCGAGTGCATCGACAATCGAGCCCGACGTGCGCAAAGAACTTAAATCCGGAGGCAATGTGGCGGCCGCGAGTTACATCGGCCGACGCATCGCCGAGCGGGCGAAAAAGGCAGGTATCAGCAAGGTGGCGTTCGACCGGTCCGGGTTCAGATACCACGGACGCCTGCGGGCGCTCGCCGATGCGGCGCGCGAAAATGGTCTCGAGTTCTGAGGTGAGTTATGGCAACCGGATTTGAAGGCGATGTCCGTTCAGACAATCTCCAGGAAAAACTGATTGGTATCAACCGGGTCGCCAAGGTCGTGAAAGGTGGTCGCCAGTTCGGGTTTGCGGCCCTTACCGTTGTCGGCGACGGCGCCGGGCGGGTCGGCATCGGCCGCGGCAAGGCGCGTGAGGTTCCGGTGGCTGTGCAGAAGGCGATGGATGATGCGCGGCGAAACCTGATCCGTGTGTCGCTTAAGGATGGCACACTCCACTATGGGGTCACGGCGAACCATGGGGCATCAAGAGTGGTCATGCGGCCGGCATCCGAAGGAACTGGCATCATTGCGGGTGGCGCGATGCGCGCGGTGTTTGAGGTGGCGGGTGTGCGCAACGTGCTGGCAAAGTGTCTGGGCTCGACCAATCCCGTGAACGTGGTGCGTGCGACGCTCAAGGCACTGCAGCTTATCAAGAGCCCGGCGGATTTCGCGGCGAAACGGGGCAAGACCGTGAAGAACATCACGGGTGAGGCCGAGTCATGACGGCAAAATCGAAAAAGTCGAAACGGATCCGGGTGACCCTCGTGCGCAGCGCCTTTGGGCGTGGACGGCGGCACATGGCATGCGTGCGCGGTCTAGGGCTTCGGCGCATCCGCCACTCGGTCGAACTTGAGGACACGCCCTCCGTGCGCGGCATGGTGAACGCGGTCTCCTATCTCGTTTGTTGCGAGGAGGTGTGAGGTGCGTTTGAACGGAATGCGGGCAGCGCGGGACAGCCGGCCGACAGCGAAGCGTGTCGGACGGGGCGGGGGTTCGGGCCTTGGCAAGACCTGCGGGCGGGGCCACAAGGGCCAGCGTGCCCGCGCGGGCGGATACCACAAGGTCGGTTTCGAGGGCGGCCAGATGCCGCTCCAGCGCCGGCTGCCGAAATCCGGATTCAGGCCGCTTGTGCGCACAAGGACCGCCGAGGTGCGTCTTGGCGAGCTCAACCGGCTCCCAGGCGACCGAGTTGATCTTCCGGCCCTGAAGGCTGCCCATATTGTGCCTGCGGCGGCGACCCGAGCGAAGATCTTCCTCTCGGGTGAGCTCAAAAAGGCCGTTTTGGTGCACGGCATCGGGGTCACGCGCGGCGCCCGAGAGGCGATCGAGGCAGCCGGAGGCAAGGTCGAGGCACATGGCTAAGGGTGCAAACCGGCTGCCAGGCGGAACCGGAGCAAGCAAGTCCTCCGATCTCAGGCAGCGCATATTCTTCGTGCTGGGCGCCCTCGTGGTGTTCCGCATCGGCATCTATATCCCCGTGCCCGGCATCAACCCGGTGGCGCTCGCGGCCCTGTTTAATCAGCAGCACGGGTCGATCGTCGACCTGTTCAACATGTTTTCCGGGGGCGCGCTGCAGCGCCTGTCCGTCTTCGCGCTCGGGGTGATGCCGTACATCTCATCCTCAATCATCATGCAGCTTATGGGGACGGTGATGCCGAGCCTTGAGGAGCTCAGGAAGGAAGGCGAAGCGGGACGGCGCAAGCTGACCCAGTACACGCGTTATGGGACCGTGGTGCTGGCCATGTTCCAGGCGCTTGGCATTGCCATTGCGCTCCAGCATCAGCGTGCTAACGGGCTGCCGGTCGTGATCGATCCGGGGTCCGCATTCGACATATTGACGGTCATCACCCTGGTGACGGGGACCATGTTCCTCATGTGGCTCGGCGAGCAGATCACCGAGCGCGGCATCGGCAACGGGATCTCGCTCCTGATCTTCACCGGCATCGTGGCGGGTCTGCCGCGTGCCATCGGCAGTACGCTTGAGCTCGCGCGCACGGGCTCGTTCCAGCCGCTCTTCGTGCTGGTGTTGTTCGCCCTCGCGATCGGTGTGACGGCGTTCGTCGTATTCGTCGAGCGCGGGCAGCGGCGCATCACCGTGAACTATGCCAAACGCCAGCAGGGCCGGCGGGTCTACGCAGCGCAGAGCAGCCACCTGCCACTCAAGGTGAACACGGCGGGAGTGATTCCCCCGATCTTCGCCTCGAGTATCATCCTGTTTCCAGCGACGATCGCGGGCTGGTTCGGCCAGGCTCATGGGTTCTCCATTTTGCGCACAATCACGCTCGCGCTTTCGCCCGGACAGCCGCTCTATGTGATCGTCTACACGGTCGCCATCATTTTCTTCAGCTTTTTCTACACCGCGCTCATGTTAAATCCGAAGGAGACGGCGGATAATCTCAAGAAATCGGGGGCATTTATTCCGGGCATCCGGCCGGGCGACCAGAGTGCGCGCTATATCGATAATGTCATGTCCCGGCTGACGCTCTCGGGTGCAATCTATCTCACGCTGGTCTCGCTGCTCCCGGAGTTTATGATCCTGAAATGGAACGTGCCCTTCTATTTCGGAGGGACTTCCCTGCTGATCATCGTGGTGGTGGCGATGGATTTCATGGCGCAGGTGCAGACGTATCTGATGTCGCACCAATACGAGAGCCTGTTGAAGAAGGCGAATCTGACGGGCGGAGGCCTCGGGATGCCGCCGCGTTGACCCAGTTTCACGAGGAATGGTGATGAAAGTTCGAGCTTCAGTGAAGAAACAGTGCCGGAACTGCAAGGTGGTCCGCCGCAAGCGCGTGGTGCGGGTGATCTGCTCCGATCCGCGCCATAAACAGCGGCAGGGATAGAGGAATCAGTTGATTTTTAAGGGGGCCGCCGGTATCCTTGCCCGTTTTCGTGCGGCCCCCGTGAGCAAAGGGGAAAAAGCATGGCCCGTATTGCCGGCATCAATATTCCGAACCACAAGCATATCGAGATCGCGCTGACGGCGATCTACGGTATCGGGCGGTCGCGCGCACGCGTCATCTGCGGCCGTGCCGGGCTTGCTGGTTCGACCAAGGTCAAGGATCTCACCGATGGCGAGGTCGACAAGCTGCGCAGCGAGATCTCGCGGTTCACCGTTGAGGGTGATCTCAGGCGTACGGTCTCGATGAGTATCAAGCGGCTGATGGATCTCGGGACCTATCGCGGCATGAGGCATCGCCGCGGTCTTCCGGTCCGTGGTCAGCGCACGAAAACCAATGCCCGGACGCGGAAAGGGCCGCGCAAGGCGATCCGCAAGTAGTCAGTAATCAGGAAACCTCATGGCCAATCCGTCGCCCACGTCCACACCCACATCCGCAGCTGCGGGCCCCAAGACCAAGAAGCGTGCGAAGAAGAACGTCGCAGAGGGTATCGCCCACGTGCACGCCTCGTTCAATAACACGATCGTGAGTATCACGGATCGGCAGGGGAACGTGCTCACCTGGGCGACATCGGGGGGTGTTGGATTCCGCGGTTCACGCAAGAGCACGCCGTTCGCGGCCCAGGTGGCCGCAGACAAGGCTGGCCGCACGGCGCAGGAATTCGGAGTCCGCGCGCTCGAGATTCGTGTGACAGGGCCGGGGCCGGGCCGCGACTCTGCCGTTCGGGCGTTGCATCTGCTCGGATTCGAGATCAACAACATCATTGACGTAACGCCGATTCCGCATAACGGATGCCGCCCTGCCAAGCGGCGCCGGGTGTAAGGGGGAAGTATGGCACGCTATACCGATTCGCAGTGCCGCTTGTGCCGTCGAGAAGGCGGCAAGCTGTTCCTGAAGGGTGAAAAGTGTTTCACCGACAAGTGTCCGGTCTCGAAGCGGACCTACCCCCCCGGACAGCATGGGCAGCGTCGCAGCCGGCTGAGTGACTACGGCGTGCAGCTGCGTGAGAAACAGAAGCTGCGCCGTATCTATGGCGTGCTGGAGCGGCAGTTTGCCAACTATTACGCAGAGGCGGATCGCCGGCGCGGTTCGACCGGCGAGAATCTGCTTCAGCTGCTGGAGTCGCGCCTTGACAATGTCGTGTACCGGATGGGTTTTGGAGCGTCCCGGTCCGAAGCGCGCCAGCTGGTGCGCCACAATGGCGTGTCGGTCAATGGCGGGCGCGTCAATATTCCGTCGTATCAGGTCCGGCCATCTGACATCGTCGAGCTTGCGGCGGGAGCCAAGGAGCAGTTACGGGTCAAGGCAGCGATCGAGGCGGCGGAGCAGAGAGGTTTCCCTGAGTGGCTGGAAGTCGATGTGAAGGCGCTGAAGGGAACGTTCAAGGCAGTTCCTGCACGTGCCGATCTGCCCTCAGAAATCAATGAACAGCTGGTCGTAGCCCTTTATTCGAAGTAAGGGACACCATCACGGGGATCCAATAGTATGCAGAGTTCCGCACTCGAGTTCCTTAAGCCGCGTCACGTCGATGTCCAGACGCTCAGCCAGACGCACGCGCGCATCGTACTTGAACCCCTTGAGCGTGGGTTCGGGCAGACGCTCGGTAATGCGTTGAGACGCATCCTGCTTTCGTCCATGCCCGGCTGCGCCGTCACTGAGGTGCGCATCGACGGAGTACTCCACGAGTACTCGACGATCGAGGGAGTGCAGGAGGACGTCATCGACATATTGCTTAACCTGAAGTCGCTCGCGCTCAAGATGCACGGTCGCAACGAAGCGACCCTGAGGCTGCAGAAAAAGGGCCCGGGCACGGTCACCGCGTCTGACATTCAGCTTGATCAGAATGTCGAGCTTGTCAATGGAGACCATGTGATCGCAACGCTCACGAAACCCGTATCTCTCTCGATGGAGATCAAGGTGGCGCTTGGGCGCGGCTATGAGCCGGTGGCCGTACGTCCGCCCGTCGAGGAGCGGTCTATTGGCATGATGCCGCTCGACGCCTCATTCAGTCCCATCCGCCGCGTGTCTTATTCCGTCGAGAACGCGCGTGTTGAGCAGCGTACTGACCTTGACCGTCTTGTGCTCGACATCGAGACGAATGGGGCGATCGATCCGGAAGAAGCGGTGCGCCGTGCTGCGAACATCCTGCAGGATCAGATCTCCATCTTTGTCGATCTGAAGAATCCGGACGTCACCTCGACCGAGGCCCATGAGCCCGACGTTAACCCGGTGCTGCTGCGACCGGTGGATGATCTCGAGCTGACGGTGCGTTCACTCAACTGTCTCAAAGCGGAGAACATCTTCTACATTGGTGATCTGGTCCAGAAAACCGAGTTCGAGCTGCTTAAGACGCCGAATCTTGGCAAGAAGTCGCTCACCGAGATCAAGGATGTGCTCGCGCAGCATCAGCTTTCGCTTGGGATGAAGCTTGAGAACTGGCCGCCGGCATCGTTCAAGGGTCATGTCGCGAGCGGCACCACCGCCGAGATTTAGGAAAGTCCGATTTAACCAGACGGGTATCTATCGATGCGGCACAGACTAGGCGGACGGAAACTGAACCGGACCAGCGGCCATCGCGAGGCCATGTTCAAGAACATGGCCGTGTCGCTGTTCCAGCACGAGCAGATCAGGACGACACTGCCGAAGGCAAAGGAGTTGCGCCGTGTGGCCGAGCGACTCATCACGATCGCCAAAAAGCCGTCGGTCGCCAATCGCAGGCTTGCGTTCGCGCGGCTGCGCGACCGGGTGACGGTGACCAAGTTGTTCGATGTCCTGGGTGATCGCTACAAGGAGCGCCACGGGGGGTACACACGTATCCTGAAGTGCGGTTTCCGTGCCGGTGACAACGCGCCCATGGCGGTGGTACAGCTCATGGACCGGCCGGTTGGCGAAGCCGACGCTGCGTCCGAGCCCGCCGCTTCCTCCTGACGTCGCGGGGGAGTTGCCCCCGCACCCCGCATGCCTGCACATGCCCTGAGTCGTTTGACCGACAGGGTCGTCCCCACACGTTCTTCGCAACCGATCGGCAGTACAGTCATCGGCTTGAGTCACATCGCGGATGCGTGTCCCATGGAGCGGGATATCGAATCCCGGAAGACCCTGTCATACCCGAGGTTGTGACTGCGGACTCCGGGTCTTTGGGGTGCCACCGGCACCATAACGGGGCCAACGTGTGTCACGTGTGGGACCGCCTGAGTATCGTTCTCGGTGTAACGTTTCTTCCGGATGGTCTGGGTCGGCGGCTGTGTGCTGACCGTATACCGGCAGTGCGCGCACAATGGTGCGTTATGGCGGGCCCGCCGATAGGGGCTGCTGCGGCCAGGGGAGCATCATCAGGAGCTTCCGGCTAACGCGCTTGCGCGTCCCGCTGGCGGCGTGGGGTGGCCGCGCCGGCCATTTTGCCTTAGCATCGCGCGGAATGATTGCGCTGTTCACCGATTTCGGGACGATGGACTCGTACGTGGGGCAGCTGCACGCGCGATTGCGCGCAGCGGCCCCTGCGGTACCTGTCATTGATCTCTTCCATGGGGTTGCGCCCTATAACGTACGGGCTGCCGCCTATCTGCTGCCGGCCTATGCCTCGGCGCTTCCTTCCAGAACCGTGTTTCTCTGTGTCGTTGACCCCGGGGTTGGAGGTACACGCCGGCCGGTCTGTCTCGAGGCGAATGACTGCTGGTTCGTGGGGCCTGACAATGGATTGTTTGCGCTGCTCCTGCGCCGCGCGCACAAACCGCGTGTCCGGGAGATCACCTGGCGTCCTGAGCACCTCTCCCACACGTTTCACGGTCGCGACCTGTTTGCGCCCGTAGCTGCAGAACTTGCACTCGGGAACGTCCCGGCCTCGCTTGAGACGAAGATCGAGGACCGGACAGACTGGCCAGATGACCTCGCCGAGATCATCCATGTGGATCACTACGGCAACGGAATTACCGGGATCCGCGCCTCGAACATGCGTAGCGACGCCCGACTTCGCGTTGGTGCCCTGACGATTGCCTCAGGCAGTCATTATGCGGAACGTTGCGACCACGACGTCTTCTGGTACGAAAACGCAAACGGTCTCGTCGAGATTGCCGCCGCCCGTGGTTCCGCTGCGCACCAGTGCGGGCTTTCCGTCGGTACCCCAGTCATGATCCCGTAAGACTGCGCGACCGGTCGTCGCAGCGTTCGCGCGCCTCACCGATCCCGAGCACGGGCCGCAGATAGCGTCCCGTATAGGAGGCGGGATTGGCCGCGATGTCTTCCGGTGTGCCGCAGGCAATGACCTCCCCGCCCCGATCCCCGCCCTCCGGACCGAGGTCGACAATCCAGTCAGCGCTCTTGATGACGTCGAGGTTGTGCTCAATGATGACTACGGTATTGCCCTGATCGCGCAGACGTGCGAGTACTGTGAGCAGGTGTTTGATGTCGTGAAAGTGCAGGCCGGTTGTCGGCTCGTCCAGGATATACAAGGTGCTGCCCGTGTCGCGCTTCGCAAGCTCGCGCGCAAGCTTGATTCTCTGGGCTTCACCGCCGGAGAGTGTTGTCGCGCTCTGGCCCAGCTTGATATAGGACAAACCGACGTCCACCAGGGTACTGAGCTTCTTTTTTGCCGTGGGGATGGCGTCGAAGAACGCGGCCGCCTCCTCGATCGTCATGTTCAGCACGTCGTGGATATTTTTCCCCTTGTAGCGGATCTCGAGCGTCTCACGGTTATACCGCTGTCCCCGGCAGACGTCGCAGGCAACATAGATGTCGGGCAGGAAGTGCATCTCGACCTTGATCAGGCCTTCACCCTCGCAGGCCTCGCACCGTCCGCCTGCCACGTTGAACGAAAAGCGCCCGGGGTTGTAGCCACGGGTCCTGGCCTCAGGCGTGCCCGCGAACAGCTCGCGCAGCGGCGTGAAGAGCGCCGTGTAGGTGGCGGGGTTCGATCGGGGTGTACGACCGATGGGGCTCTGGTCGATGTCGACCACCTTGTCGAAGTGCTCGAGACCCTCGATGTCCGTATGGGGCGCGACCTCGAGCCGGCTGCGGTAAAAGCGGTTGGCGGTAGCCGCGTAAAGGGTATCGTTGATGAGCGTCGATTTTCCGGACCCGGAGACGCCGGTCACGCAGGTCATGACCCCGATCGGAAGCGCGACATCGATAGTCTTGAGGTTGTTGCCGCGGGCGCCGTGGATGATGAGGTGCCCCCGTGTCGCCCGATGACGCGGTTGCGGGATCTCGATCCGCTCCCGGCCAGAAAGGTACTGGCCCGTCAGCGATTCCGGGGCGTGCAGGATGTCTTCCAGTCCACCCTGGGCCACGACCCGGCCCCCATGCATGCCGGCCCCGGGCCCGATGTCGACGATGTGGTCAGCAGCTCGGATCGCCTCCTCGTCGTGCTCCACTACGATCACAGTGTTTCCGAGATCGCGCAGTCGCTTCAACGTCTGCAGCAGCCGCTCATTGTCGCGTTGATGCAGTCCGATGGACGGCTCGTCAAGGACGTACATCACGCCCATGAGTCCGGCGCCGATTTGGGAGGCGAGCCGGATCCGCTGGGCCTCACCGCCTGAGAGTGTCTCCGCAGCGCGTGCGAGGTTGAGATACTCAAGGCCCACGTTCGTGAGGAACCCAAGCCGGTTCCCAATCTCTTTCACGATTTTTTCGGCGATCTGCTGTTTATGCCCGCTGAGGCGCAGGTCCTTGAAGAAGCGCAGGGCCTCGGCGATCGGCATCGCGGTGATCTCCCGGATGCTGCGATCCCCGACGAAGATGTGCAATGCCTCCCGGCGCAGCCGGCCCCCGCCGCAGTCCTCACAGGGGCGCATGCTGAGGTGGCGGGCAAGCTCCTCCCGCACCATATTGGATTCGGTTTCTCGGTAGCGTCGCTCAAGGCTCGGCATAACCCCTTCAAACGGGTGCACGCGCCGCCGTCCACGCTCGCCGTAGCGGAACGCGATGCGCTCATTGCCGCTGCCGTGGAGGATGATTTGCTGGATATGCCTGGACAGATCCTGAAATGGCGTATCGAGATCGAAATCGTAGTGTTTTGCCAGTCCCTCGAGGAGATCGAAATAGAAGGAGTTGCGCCGGTCCCAGCCGCGGATGGCCCCGGCCGGCAGGCTCAGGCTCGCATCGGATATGATCCGGTCCGGGTCGAAGAACTGGCGTACCCCGATGCCGTCGCAGGTGGGGCAGGCCCCTGCCGGGTTATTGAACGAGAACAGGCGCGGCTCGAGTTCAGTCAGGCTGTAGCCGCAGCGCGGGCATGCGTACCGGGCCGAAAACACAAGATCACGCACCTCGTCTCCATCGACAGGGGTGGCCCGCACGATACCGCCGCTTAAGCCGATCGCGGTCTCGATCGATTCGGCAAGACGCGACTGCTGCCCTTCACGCACCACTACTCTATCTACCACCACCTCGACGGTGTGCTTGCGTTTTTTATCCAGCGCGGGTGCCTGCTCGATCTCGATGAGTGTCCCGTCCACACGTGCCCGCAGGTATCCCTGCCCCTTCAACTGTTCGAAGAGCTGCGCATACTCGCCCTTGCGGTCCTGTATCAGCGGCGCGAGCAGCATGAGTTTCGTACCCTCGGGAAGCGCCATGAGCTGATCGACCATCTGGCTCACCGTCTGGACATCAAGGCTAAGCCCGTGCTCAGGACAGCGTGGCTCGCCCACCCGGGCAAACAGGAGCCGAAGATAGTCATAGATCTCGGTGACGGTCCCGACCGTGGACCGCGGGTTGTGCGATGTCGATTTCTGTTCGATCGAGATGGCCGGGGACAGCCCTTCGATCAGATCGACGTCAGGTTTTTCCATGAGCGAGAGAAACTGGCGGGCGTAGGTGGATAGTGATTCCACGTAGCGTCTCTGGCCTTCGGCATAGAGCGTGTCGAACGCAAGTGACGATTTGCCCGACCCGGAAAGCCCGGTGATGACGATCAGGCTGTCTCTGGGAAGGTCGAGATCTATATTCCGGAGATTGTGGGTGCGGGCACCCCGGATGCGTATCGTGTCCATGCGGTTTCCGGGTTAAAGGAGAACCCGACACTATAAGCAAAATGGTGTGTTGAAGGCAAAACGCGGGACTGCGAGCGGCACCCCGCTTGCTGAAAATACCCGGACAATGCTGAATCCCATGGCTGTATTTGAGCAGCACCTGATGCCCGGCGCACCCCGGTCTGCGGATTGCGCCTCCCGGTCCGCTCCTGATCCTCGGTATTCACGGTTGATCTCCCACCTTACCGGCCACGCCCCGCGCATGGCCGGGCTCCCGCGTGTCCCGCCCCGATGGCCTCGCGGGCCCGCAGCGCGCCCATGCGCCTATACCGGATTCTTGCCAATTCCGGGCGACTGCGTCTCGACTCGAGGATCTATGGGGTATCTCGTGATGATGCCCATGGCCGTGGTGCCGCCTCCCGTCACGTCCACGGGCGGTGATCAGTGTATATGGCGCGTCGCAGCTTTTCGGGGCGTCTGCCGGAGGTACGGGTGCCGGCTTTGTCGATAGGTGCTTTGGTGTCCCTGCAGTCGTCAATGGGTCCGTTACCGGGGTAGCCGGGGCAGTGATTGTCCGCGAGGCGCATGCTGCCTGTCTCCGTATTGAACTGACTGGGGATCTTCAGCGAACGGAACCTGGACCCATGCCGGCAATAGCAGTACGTCATCAGACCACGCACGTAATCATAGGGTTACATCCCCATACGCTGCGCCATTGTGGGGTATTCCGAATCTGCATTATGATGGAGGCCCCCGATAACCCCAGTCATCAGCGGCGTCTGCCGTCTGTTGCCCGGTCACGACGAGTACAAGGAGGAGTTTATGGCGCGTGGCATTAATAAAGTCATTCTGGTCGGCAATCTCGGCAAGGATCCCGAGGTCCGTTATGTTCCCAATGGGAGTGCGATCGCAAATATCACGCTTGCCACCTCGGAATCCTGGAAGGATAAGGTGAGCGGCGAGAAACAGGAACGGACCGAATGGCACCGGGTCGTTTTTTTCGGCAAGCTCGCGGAGATCGCGGGCGAATACCTGAAGAAGGGTGCGCAGATCTACGTCGAGGGGCGCCTGCAGACCCGGAAATGGCAGGATAAAGAAGGCAAAGATCGCTACACGACCGAGATTGTCGCAAACGATCTTCAGATGCTTGGATCCCGGGGCGCAAGTACTGAATCCTACAGCCAGGAAACTGCCGAAGCCGGTACCGGTACGCGGGAACGCAAGGAGGCACCGGATACGGCACGTGCTTCCGCAGGCGAGGATTTTGACGACGACATCCCATTTTAGCGAGTACCAGGGATTAAAGAAGTTACATAAACCCAGACAGGCTCATTGCCTGTCTGGGTTTTTATTGCTGACGTCTCTCAGGGGTCGGTACGTGCCAACGGTTTGATCACGATGAGGTCGTCGTGCGAAAGAGCGCAAATTGGCGCGACCCGCATCTCAGTCTCGGCAGTGATACGCAGGAGTGACGACAAGACCTGGGGGTGACACTGGCGCACAGCCTATTCGGAGGCACGGTGAGACTGGTTCGCCCGCTTACGCGGGGCAATTTGCGCGTGATTCGGATCTTGACACGGTCCTTAAAACGTGTGGAAATCGAGCACAATCATAACGCGCATGCGGACACCGCGTTTTGCGGGCTGGCTCGCAGTATATGGGGCTTGCCTCAGGGGTGCCGTAATCTGTTTCCGGCATATCGGGGGTGACGTGAGATCGGTCGGAGTGCAGTTTCCCGTCTGTCTCCGCGCTGTCGTCTTTGCCGCGTGTGTCGCTGGCGTGATCAGCGGCCCGGTGCACGCGGAGAACCTGCTTCAGGTCTACCGGCAGGGGATGGCTGCTTCTCCCCTGATCGCCGAGGCAAAGGCCGGCTTGCGTGCGGATCGCGCGGGCAGGCCTCAGGCGCGGGCTGCACTTTTACCGCATGTGAGCGCTGGCGCGAGTGCGGGCCTCAATAATGCCAATATCTCCGGCGGTTTTTTCCCGTCCATCTCTGGACCGTATCATTCTGACAGTTACAGTGTCACGCTGACTCAGCCGCTCTATAACGGCGCCGCCCTATCGGCGCTGCGCGTCGCCAACAGTCGGATCAGGAGTGGCCGCGCGGCGCTCGCCTATGTCGAGCAGTCGCTTGCCCTTCAGATTACCGAGGGCTACTTCGGGGTCCTGCAGGCCGAAGCGGACGTCCGTGTCGCGCGCGAAGAAGCGGCGTTGCTTGCGAGTGTTTACCAGGAGGCACACACCGCCCTCAGGATAGGCACGGGAGACATCATTTCCGCAGACGAAGCGAAGGCCCGCGTGGACGCGGCCCGGTCCCGGCTCGTTTCCGCCCGCAGTGCACTCAGGATCGCCCAGCGCAGGCTTTCCCGGCTCACGCAGGCGCCTGTTGGGGTCCTGTGGGATGTTACCTCATTTGCACCGCGTGGCCCGGCACCCGATCGTGCCGGTCCGTGGGTCGCGATGGCGTTGCGCAACCAGCCACTTTTGAAAGAGGCCAAGGCGCAGCTCCGCGTCGCCGAAGGGGAAGTACAGGTCGCACGCAGGGCCTCCTGGCCGACGATCAGCCTTTCCGGGGTTGCCGAACACAGTCTCGGGACCCTGTTTCCTGGGATGGAGGTGAACCAAGTCGGGGCGAGCGTCAATCTTGAGCTCCCGATCTATGCGGGTGGTGGCATCGACGCGGCGGAGGATCGTGCCGAGGCGCAGGCGCAGGCACGCCGTGACGGGCTCAACAACCTCGAGCAGGGGGTCCGGCTCCACACTGAAACCGCGTTTCTCACACTTCAGGACAGTGTTGCAAAGCTCAAGGCGGCGGCAGCGGCGCGTCGGTCGGCACGGGTCTCCCTGATCGCCACGCGACGCGGCTATGCGCTGGGAGCGCGGTCGGTGCTTGATCTTTTGACTGCCGCGTCTGGCGAAGCACGGGCCGGGCGCGATTATTATCAGGCCCTCTACCACCAGATCATTGCCCGCGTGCAACTGAAGGCCGCAGCCGGGGTACTGACAGGCGCCGATATCGTTGCCATCAATGCCCTGCTGCGTGCCCCCAGGGCGATCAAACCCTCGGGGCACTGACCCCCTCCCTCCTGAAGCCGGTTTTTAGCGGTCGCCCGCAAGCGGCGCGTGTTCGCGGTCATCATCATCGCGGCCGGCGACGGTGATTGCCATCTATGCGTATGCGTTGACCCCATACAGGAAGGCTGACCGTGTCCGCAAGGAGGATCTCGGTGCGCGTTTTGTGGCAGGGAGCCACTCGGAGGAGATCCTCAAGGCTCGTGCAG
>JAJYDT010000036.1 GCA_021777335.1 Pseudomonadota bacterium
TTGTTCCGTCTGCGCCATAATCGGTCCCGAAAAGGTTCTGTACGTTTGTCGGGTGTGGGCCACAATAGCGCCGGGCACGGCCCCGATAGACACACCCCCATCGCTGCCGAGACGATAATGCGGTGTCACAGTTCTTGCAAGGGTTGAGGGCTAGCAAGGTAATGGAAAAGACGGGGCAGGGTGCGCGCGGGCCGACTACTACTGAAGAGATGGCAGGGAAGGCCACCCTGACCCTGCTGCCGCGGTGTGGTTGCTTGATGCCTGATCCAGTTTGTCTGAAGATAACTACATACGCGCATAATCTTTGCGCCCAATACGGGCGCTCTGCCAAAATATGTACGGAATGCGGTTTCGGGAAAATCTCACATTGTGGCTCAGGACACACTCGGACAGAGCCCACAATAGTCGGACAATAAAAGCAAAGAACGGGTGGACTTTACGGCAGGATGCTTCAGGGGATCTGGAAATAATGCATGCAAGAGAGACAGGTGCTTGTTCCGGATCGAAAGCCCGGGCGCCACGATCCCTGAGATATGGGCAGCACGGAAAGCTGGAACCCGTCGGTCTTCGCACATGACACGCCACATCCTTGCGTGGCTCGCAACAGCCGCAGCGGTTGTCGCACTCCTGTATCCACTCTTTGGTCTCTGGGTTCATGTTGGGCCGTGGCAATGGAGTGGGGAGTTTCCAGGCTCTTCGCTCGCGGCCGTGCATGTGTCATTGTTGCTCACCGCGATCGCACTCGTCGTGGTGGTACTTTTCGGGACACCTGTCGCCTGGCATCTTGCGCGCCACCGTAGACCGAGCGCGTTACTGCTCGAAGCAGCCGTGCTGATCTCCGTCCTGATGCCGCCGCTCGCCCTAGGCCTTCTCCTGTCGCTTGTTTTAAGCCCACGAGTTGCACTTGGGCGCTGGCTGCTGTCAATTGGTATCCCTACCAGCAATAGCGTGGGCGCATTCGTCATCACGCAGATATACGCCAGCATTGGGTATTACATCATCGCAGCACGCGCGGCGTTTGAACATGCGCCCCGCGATCTAGAAGATATCGCCGCGCTCCTCGGGATCAGGCCTTGGCGTATTTTCTGGAAAGTCACATTCCCGCTTGCGCGACTCGGGCTCGCAGCGGCGTTGAGTCTGGCATGGGTGCGTGCCATCGGCGAGTTCGGGGCAATCGTAATCACTGCCTATTATCCAGCAGGCATGCCGGTCCAGCTGTGGACCAACCTCCAAGACGCGGGCCTGTCCTCAGTCATGCCGCTCCTTGTCATCTTCTTGCTCACCACTTTGCCCCTACCGTGGCTCATTCAGTTTTCAGCGCGCCGTCACCGACATGCTTGAGGTGGATCTCATCAAGCGGCGGAGGGATTTTAACGTCGAGATAACGTTCACCCTTCCGTCCGGCGCGAAACTCGGGCTGTTCGGGGGGTCCGGTGAAGGCAAGAGTACGGTCCTGTCGTGCCTTGCTGGACTTGAGGTACCGGATGCGGGACGCGTCACATTTAACGGGCAGATATTGTTTCCACCGCCGCTACCGCTCGCACACCGTGGAATTGGCTACCTCACGCAAGAAGACCATCTGTTCCCGCATCTTACGGTGTGTGAGAACGTCCTGTTCAGCTTGAGCCACCGTACCCGTGCACGCGAGCAACTCTGGATTGGGGAATTGCGTGAACGTTTCGGCCTTGCGTCTTTCTGGCACGCCCCGGTACACCATTTGTCAGGCGGCCAAGCACGGCGCGTGGCACTTGCACGAATGATCGCACGCAAGCCGCAACTCGTACTCTTGGATGAACCGTTCTCCGGCCTTGACCGGCATATCGTCCGCGAACTCATCCAAGTGCTAAGCGAGTGGCAACAGATGCTCGGATTCACGCTGGTTGTGGTCGATCACCAAGCGAATATCGTTAAACAGCTGTGTCCACGCGTGCTCGTCATCGAGCAGGGGCGGGTGGTACAAGATGGATCATGGGGGCAACTTACGCGCGAGCCCGCGACCCCGTTGTTAGCGAGTCTGCTTGCACCAGGCTGAATCACACCACAGCGACACCTGCGTCCTCAAGCATCGCTACGAGACGGATCAGCGGTAACCCGATCAGGGCGGTCGGATCGCTCCCGTCGAAGCGCTCAAACAGAGCGATACCAAGCCCTTCCGATTTCACGCTACCCGCGCAATCGAACGGTTGCTCACGTTCAAGATAGCGATCGATCTGGGCATCGGTCAGGACCCGGAAGACCACATGAAAAGGAACAACATCAGCCTGGATACGGCCACTGTCAGTGTCGAGTAGTGCAATCCCGGTGTAAAGGACGGCGGTCTTCCCAGAGATACGACGAAGCTGTGCCGCGGCAGCGTCAAGCCCGTCGGGCTTGCCAACCCTGAGGCCATCATAGACAGCCGCCTGATCGGAGCCTACGATCAGCGCATGCGGGTGGCGCGGAGCTACCGCAAGCGCCTTGGCAATTGAGAGGCGCCGTACGAGCGTTGCTGCCGGCTCATCCGCTGCGGCGCACTCGTCCACGCCAGGCGCATCCGTTTCGAAAGGCAAACCGAGCCGCGCGAGGAGTTCTTTGCGGTAACGCGACGTGGACGCGAGCACAAGCGCACGCGCTCCTATCCGATTGCTACACGCACCCTTCAGACGATCTCCACCAGCGCCTCGTCTGGATTGACGCTGTCCCCGCGCTTTACGTGAATATCCTTGATGATGCCACCGATGGGAGCCGGCACCTCATTCTGCATCTTCATTGCCTCGACAACGAGCACCGGATCACCAGCGTTGATCTTCCCTCCAATCTTGACCATCACGTCAACCACGGTCCCTGGCATGGCACTTGTCACATGTCCCTGTGCTGTCGCTTTGGGCCGGCGCGACGCAGTCGACGCAGGTTTGGCACTGTTAGTTACCCCGACGCCCGGATCGGTCGGCACAATCTCTAACGTTTCGACCATGATCTCCTCGGGCATCCCATCAACATAAACATAGAATGGCCGTCGGTCTGCATTTTTGTGCCCCGCACCACGGATCTTGATATGGTAGGTTTCGCCGTGCATGGTCACATTAAAATCAGTGGGCGCGAGATAGCAGGGCGCGTTCTGTGCCTCAGGTGGCAACAGCGATTCCGGTTCGAGCGTACCCTTCTCTCGGCCCTCGAGAAAAGCCCGGCCAATCTCCGGGAACATAGCATAGACGAGCACGTCTTCTTCGGATCGCGCAAGGTCCCCGACCTCACTGAGAAGCTTGCCCATCTCGGGCTTCAGATCGTCCGCAGGACGACCCGTGATCACGTTACCTTTGCCGATCGCAAGACCTCGCAGTTCCTCATTTACCGGGCCTGGGGGCTTCCCATAGCGGCCCTCGAGATATCGTTTCACCTCGCTCGTGATGCTCTGATAGCGATTCCCAGTCAGCACATTCAGCACTGCCTGGGTGCCCACGATCTGCGACGTTGGCGTCACAAGTGGTGGGTAGCCGAGGTCAGCACGCACCAGCGGAATCTCCGCCAGCACCTCGTTCATCCGATGAAGCGCGCCCTGCTCCTTGAGCTGGTTGGACAGATTTGAAATCATGCCCCCAGGGACCTGATTAACATGAACACGCGTGTCAAGATCGGTGAATTCGCTCTCAAACTGCCGGTATTTCTTACGCACCTCCCGGAAGTAGCGCGAGATGTCCTCAAGTCGTTCGATATCCAACCCGGTGTCGTAGCGTGTGCCTCGCAGGCCCACAACCAAGCTCTCGGTAGGCGGATGACTTGTGCCCCCGGAGAATGCCGAGATGGCCGTGTCGATGAGATAGCAGCCCTTCTCGATTGCCTTCCAGTGACAGATAGCGGCAAGCCCCGAGGTCGAGTGGACGTGTAAGTGTATCGGGATCTTCACCGTGTTTTTAAAAGCCTCCACGAGTTCCGCGGTCGCCGTTGGTGTCAACAGGCCAGCCATATCCTTGATCGCGACACTCTGGCAGCCCATTGCCTCGATTTCCTTTGCCATCTCGACGAACTGCGCGAGGCCATGCACCGGGCTCGTCGTGTAGCAAATTGTTCCTTCCGCATGCTTTCCAGCGTCAAGCGTCGCCTGCACGGCTACGCGCAGGTTCCGCATGTCATTCATAGCGTCGAATATACGGAATACGTCGACCCCATCCTTGGCCGCGCGCGTCACAAAGGCGACTACCACATCGTCTGAGTAATGGCGGTATCCGAGCAGATTCTGGCCGCGCAACAACATCTGGATACGTGTATTGGGCAAGGCTCTGCGCAGCCGCTTCAAGCGATCCCAGGGATCCTCTTTGAGGAACCGCAGACAGGTATCAAAGGTTGCGCCACCCCAGGCCTCGAGCGACCAATAGCCTATCTCATCAAGTTTGTCGCAGACCGGCAGCATGTCTTCAGTACGCATACGGGTAGCGATCAATGACTGGTGCGCATCGCGAAGAATGACGTCAGTAATCTGAACCTTTGAATTCATTCGGTCGCGTCTCTTACTCAAAAACCGTGGTGCGCAGCAATAGCGGCGGCAATGGCGGCGGCGAGGTGTGCCGTCGGCCTGCGCGCAGAATAGTTTATCAGCTCCGGGTGTTGTTCGACGAAACCCGTGTCGAAATGGCCCTCTCTGAACTCCGCGGTCTTCAGGATCTCGAGGTGATATGGGATCGTGGTCTTCACGCCGGAAACACCCATATCAAGCAACGCCCGGCGCCCGCGCGTAATTGCCTTATCCCACGTCAACGCCCAGATCGTGAGCTTCGCACACATAGAGTCATAATAGGGGGGGAATTCGTATCCGGTATAGATCGCTGCGTCGGTCCGGACCCCAGGACCACCGGGAGAATAGTACCGAGTGATGTGTCCAAAATTTGGCAGAAAATCATTCTTTGGATCCTCGGCATTTACCCGGAACTGGATTGCATACCCGCGACGCCCCACACCCTGCTGGTCAAATGACAGCGGCTTACCATCGGCAATTTGGATCTGTTCCTGGACAATGTCGATACCCGTGATTTGCTCGGTTACCGTGTGCTCGACCTGGAGCCGCGTGTTCATTTCCATGAAATAAAAGTTGTCCGCTGGATCGAACAGGAACTCGACCGTACCCGCATTCTTGTAACCCACGTGCTTCGCGGCTCGCACTGCGGTCTCGCATACACACACACGCTGCTCTTCCGTGAGCTGGGGTGAGGGAGCTACCTCAACAAGCTTCTGGTGGCGACGCTGGATCGAGCAGTCCCGCTCGAACAGGTGCACAACATTGCCATGGTGGTCCGCAAGGATCTGTACTTCAATATGGCGCGGGTTCACCAGGCATTTTTCCATGAACACGTCAGCAGCACCGAACGCCTTCTTGGTCTCCGATAGGACACGGTCGTAATTCCGGCGCAGGTCCGCTTCGCTGTCGCAGCGACGAATACCCCGGCCGCCGCCGCCCGAGGTCGCCTTCAGCATGACCGGGTAACCGATACGTTTTGCGAGCCGCACAGCCTCGTTGAGATCCTTGAGATTGCCTTCGCTCCCCGGAATTACCGAAACCCCGGCCTCAATCATGGCGTGCCGAGCTGCGGTTTTGTCTCCCATTGTGCGGATGACCTCCGCTGAAGGTCCGATAAAGATGATACCGCGGCGTTTACAGATCTCTGCAAGCTGCGGATTTTCCGACAGAAACCCATAACCGGGATGAATCGCGTCACAGCCAGTGGTGATGGCGAGATTCACGATCCGGTGCGCATTTAGGTAGCCACCCACGGGATCCGGCCCAAGGCTATAGGCCTCGTTGGCCTTTTTGACGTGCAACGCGTGGCGATCAGCGTCCGTATAGACCGCAGCCGACTGAATGCCCATCTCCGCGCACGCGCGCACAATACGTACCGCGATCTCGCCGCGGTTGGCCACGAGGATCTTTTGTATCAAGCAAAAACGCTCCGGGTGAGCAAGCGGGTCTAGTCTCGAATCCAGCTCGCCATTGTAATGGTTTTGGGTGAACAGGTATACCGAGGGATGGCCGTTTTGACAGCTGGCGCAACCACTTATATCATGGCGCGCCTTATGGGAGACCTGCCGGCCAGAATTGACCCGATCCGCCTTGCCGATGACGGTGTGCGGTTAAAGGGCGTCGTACTATGTACCGACCTCAAGCGGCTCGTCGGAATGTATGACACTTGCAGTGCTGCGGTGGACGTGGACCTCGTGTTCGATCACGGTCTGGACGACCTAAGTCACATGAAGGGGAGCATACGCGCGAGGTTCTCAGTCGTGTGCCAGCGCTGCCTGCGACCACTCGACCTCAGAATCGAGGCAGTCGCAGACGCCGTCTGGATAACACCCGGTGCCGCCAGCAAAGACATCCCCGAGCGGTATGACGTGCTAGTCGCCGATGGCAGCGTGGCCCTGGATACATTAGCTGAGGAAGAGCTACTGCTGGTCTGGCCCATGTTTCCAACGCACGAGAATCCTGCGTGCGTGCCTATGGCAGCGGTATCCGGAACCGTGGCATCGGCTCCATTCGCTATGCTTGGGAAGCTAAAGGACGCGCGGGACGGGGACTGACTGGCAGCCTTTGGGTTGGCCGGTTATTGCACTATAGTCCGGGACACAACATTTCTAGTGGCATTGCGTTTCTGACCAATAAAGAGGAAAACCCATGGCCGTACAGAAGAGCCGCAAGACTCCATCGAAGCGCGGGATGCGCCGCTCACACGACGCACTCACGAAACCTGCAATATCCGTGGAACCCACGAGTGGCGAAACTCACCGCCGTCACCACATCAGCGCCGACGGATTTTACCGTGGCAAGAAGGTACTGGACACGAAACCCGACTGAGCAGCGCGGAGCACGGAGCCTTGCCCATCACCCTCGCCCTGGATGCCATGGGCGGCGACTATGGGCCACCCGTCGTGGCCCCGGCAGCGCTTGCCCTGCTCGCAAGACACCCCGATCTCACACTCATACTGGTGGGGCAAGAAGAGGTGGTGCGGGCGGAGCTCGCGCGACGTCATAAAGGCGACCATCCACGCATCGTCCTGAAACATGCCTCGGAGGTAGTTGGCATGGCGGACCCGCCAGCGCTCGCTGTGCGCGTCAAGAAGGACTCATCCATGCGCGTCGCTATCAACCTCGTCAAATCAGGAGAGGCAAATGCATGCGTGAGCGCGGGCAATACGGGAGCGCTCATGGCCATAGCACACTTCGTGCTGAAGATGCTTCCAGGCATCGAACGGCCAGCAATTGTGACGTCAGTTCCGAATCTGAACGGCCACGTGCACCTGCTGGACCTCGGCGCAAACATTGACTGCTCGCCGCAACAGCTCCTCCAGTTTGCGATCATGGGATCGATCCTTGTGACCGCCACAGAAATGAAACAGCGTCCAACTGTTGGGCTGCTTAATGTGGGTACCGAGGCTATTAAAGGCAACGACCTCATCAAAGAAACATCGCGACTATTGCAGGGTAGTGGTCTCAATTACGTCGGATACGTCGAGGGCGATGCCATCTATACTGGCAAAATTGACATCATTGTCTGCAACGGCTTTGTCGGCAATGTTGCATTGAAGGCGAGCGAAGGGCTGGCACAGATGGTCTCGCACACGCTGAGGGAGGCCTTTAACCGCAGCTTGTTCACCCGTCTTAGCGGACTTGCCGCGCGGCCTGTACTAACCGCGTTCCGGAAAAAAGTGGACCATAGACGCTACAACGGCGCAAGCCTCATTGGGTTGAATGGGACAGTCATCAAGAGCCATGGAAGCGCCGATATCGTCGCATTCGGTTACGCGATCGAGGAAGCGATCTCCGAAGTGATGAACGCCGTGCCGCAACATATCCATAAAGAGCTTGCACCGCTCTACGAAAGGCCCGGGCTATGAACTACGCGCGCGTCATGGGCACCGGAGGATATCTTCCAGAGCATATCCTCACGAATACCGAGCTTGAACGCATGGTTGATACCTCCGATGAGTGGATCGTGAGTCGCACGGGAATCCGCGAGCGGCACATTGCTGCGCCGACCGAGACAAGTTGCGACCTCGCAGAGCAGGCAGCGCGGCGGGCGATGGAAATGGCGGGTAGCCTCCCCGGGGAGATTGACCTTATCGTGGTCGCGACCACCACTCCGGATCGCGTGTTTCCGAGTACCGCCTGCCTCCTTCAGGAGCGGCTTGGTATCCACAACGTGCCTGCGTTCGACGTTCAAGCCGTATGTACCGGATTCATCTATGCTCTGTCAATCGCCGAGAAATTTATACGGACCGACAGCGCGCGGTGCGCGCTCGTGGTTGGAGCCGAGACCATGTCGCGGATCATCGACTGGACCGATCGACGCACTTGCGTACTGTTTGGCGATGGCGCCGGAGCAGTTATCCTAAAACGCTCCGATGAGCCCGGTATTCTGTCGTCGCACCTGCATGCTGATGGCCACTATAAGGATCTCCTTACGGTTCCCGGCGGAATTTCGGAACACTATGAGGCGTTCCGGCGCGGCGAGGTCCATGTCCAGATGCAGGGTAACGAGGTGTTCCGGGTAGCGGTGAACACGCTCGGAAGTATTGTCGATGAGACACTTGCTGCCAATCACATGGAGAAACAGGACATCCGATGGCTCGTGCCGCATCAGGCGAACATGCGTATCATCTCTGCCACGGCCAAAAAACTTGGAATGTCCATGGGCCAAGTGGTTGTTACAGTCGACCGGCACGGAAACACCTCGGCCGCATCGATTCCGCTCGCGTTCGACGACGCTGTACGCGATGGGCGTATCAGGCGCGGCGAGACCGTGTTGATGGAGGCATTTGGCGGCGGGCTTACGTGGGGCTCGGTTCTGATGTCATTCTGACGCGGAATATGCGGAATATATAGTGATGACCATCGGCTTTGTATTTCCAGGACAGGGTTCGCAGAGTGTTGGCATGCTCGGGCAGCTTGCGGACGAGTTTCCTGAGGTCAAGAAAACCTTTGAGGAGGGCTCGCGTGCAGTTGGACGGGACCTGTGGGAACTCGCCGCACGCGGCCCGGAAGAGGCACTTGACCGGACCGAAAATACGCAACCGGCGATGCTCTGTGCCGATGTCGCCTGCTGGCGGGCGTGGCAACGGCTAGGAGGCCCGCAGCCCGTACTGATGGCGGGCCACAGTCTGGGAGAATACGCGGCGCTCGTCTGCGCTGGTGCGCTTGTGTTTGAAGACGCGGTGCGTCTCGTGGCAGCCCGTGCCCGGTTCATGCAGGAGGCAGTGCCCGAAGGTACCGGCGCTATGGCGGCCATCCTCGGCCTTCCCGACGATGCTGTGGCAGAGATCTGCCGGGTATCAGCCGGTAACGCAATCGTCGCGCCCGTAAACTACAATGCTCCTGGGCAAATTGTGATCTCAGGGGATACCGCAGCCGTCGGTCGTGCAGTTGAAGCCGCTCGTGCCGCCGGCGCGAAGCGCGTCGTGCCGCTGGCAGTCAGCGTCCCGTCACACTGCGCGCTCATGAAGGATGCATCCGAACGCCTTGCCGACTATCTTAGTGAAGTCTTGCTCCAGCGCCCGCAGATTGGTGTGGTGCACAACGCAGTCGTGCGCGAGGAGTCTGAACCGGACGGGATCCGCAGGGCGCTCGTGGCACAGCTTTATTCGCCAGTACGCTGGGTAGAGACCGTACGCTATATGGTCTCACGCGGCGTCGATCGCCTGATCGAATGCGGGCCAGGCAAAGTGCTTGCCGGGCTCAACCGTCGCATCGAACCGGGACTCGATACTGAGGGGATCTTTACGCCAAGCGCTTTGCGCGCGGCGGCCAATTCGAGACAGGAGGACACGCATGCAACTCGCCCATGAAGTGGCCTTGGTTACTGGCGCAAGCCGGGGAATCGGCCTCGCTGTCGCGATGGAGCTTGCCAGGCGTGGTGCCTATGTGGCCGGGACCGCAACCTCCGTCGATGGAGCAGAACGGATCACCAAGACCTTTGAGAATGAGGGGCTCGCGGGCCAGGGACTCATGCTTGATGTGACACATGCAGAACAGGTGGAGGACGTCATTAACCGCCTTGCGGCGTCTGGACGCGAACCCTCGATCCTAGTGAACAATGCGGGCATTACGCGCGACGGGCTCCTTGTACGCATGAAGGAGGAGGACTGGGCCGCGGTACTTGAGACCAATCTCACTGCACTTTATCGGATGTCAAAAGCCTGCCTGCGGTCCATGATGAAAGCGCGCAGGGGTCGAATCATCAGCATAGGTTCCGTCGTAGGCCATTCGGGCAATGCCGGCCAAGCGAATTACTCGGCGACCAAGGCAGGAGTGATCGGTTTCACCAAATCCCTTGCGCGCGAAGTCGGTGGGCGCAGTATCACCGTGAACGCGGTCGCGCCTGGTTTCATCGACACCGATATGACACGGGCACTGGAGCCACAGCAACGCGAGGCGTTGCTTGCACAGATACCACTCAACCGTCTCGGGCAACCCGAGGACATCGCCCATGCCGTGGCGTTTCTCGCGTCTCCCGAGGCGGCCTACATCACGGGCTCCGTACTGCATGTCAACGGCGGCCTCTACATGGCCTGAAAGGGGGCGGTGGACTGACCGCCGGAATTATGCTAACTATGCGGCCGCATTGGGCCGCGAACACGTTAAATCTGGAGGAAGCATTGTCATGAGCAGTGTCGAGGAGCGCGTCAAGAAGATCGTCGCCGAGCAGTTGGGCGTAAATGAGGGCGAGGTCCAGAGCGATTCATCGTTCGTGGATGACCTGGGCGCCGACTCTCTGGATACCGTGGAGCTTGTCATGGCCCTGGAGGAGGAGTTCGACTGCGAGATCTCAGACGAAGAGGCGGAAAAAATCACGACTGTAAAGCAGGCGGTCGATTACATCAGCTCCCGGACGTCCTGATCCTGCGGTCCATAGTCCACACAAGGGGCCGTGGCGCACCGCCACGGCCCCTTGATGTGTCTCACAGTGCACAGGGGAGGGTGCTAAACCCTTGAACAAGCGGCGCGTCGTCATCACCGGCATCGGGATTCTATCCCCGGTCGGCATCGGCGTTCGGGAAAACTGGGATGCTGTGGTCTCCGGGCGCAGCGGTATTGGTCCTGTGACCCAATTCGACGCGACTGGTTTCCCATCGACGATCGCTGGAGAGGTCAAGGGGTTTGATCCAAAAGCGTTCCTTTCCGAGAAGGACACACGCCGGATGGACCGCTTCATACAGCTCGGCATGGCCGCAGGCATCGAGGCGGTACGTGACTCGGGTATTGAGGTAAACGAGGAAACCGCCGAACGGATTGGTGTTTATATTGGTTCTGGAATCGGCGGCGTGCACACGATTGAGGCAACTGCGCTGCAGTACGCCGAGAAGGGGCACCGGCGCATCTCACCATTCTACATCCCAATGAGCATCATCAACATGATTGCTGGAAACCTTTCGATCATGTTCGGATTCAAGGGACCCAATCTCGCAACTGTCACCGCATGCGCTACGTCGACCCATGCGATCGGCGAGGCGGGGCGTATCATCGAGTATGGAGATGCAGATGTCATGGTGGCCGGGGGCGCCGAGGCGACAGTCACACCCACCTCGCTCGCGGGTTTCGGCAATGCCAAGGCTCTGAGCGGACGTAATGATGATCCTGAGCGGGCGAGCCGCCCCTGGGACCGCGACCGGGACGGTTTTGTGCTCAGCGAAGGCGCAGGTGTTGTGGTTCTTGAAGAACTTGAGTACGCGCGCATGCGCGGCGCACAGATCTATGCGGAACTCGCCGGTTTCGGCATGAGTGGTGACGCCTATCACATGACAAGCCCTCCCGAAGACGGGGAGGGGGCCGCGCGCTGCATGCGCTACGCCCTGCGTAACGCGGGGCTTGCGGCAGATGAGGTGCAATACATCAACGCTCATGGTACGTCGACCCCCGCGGGCGATCTTGCGGAAACGTTTGCTATAAAATCTGCATTCGGTGCGCACGCGCGCCGACTCGCCATAAGCTCGACCAAATCGATGACCGGCCATCTGCTTGGGGCCGCGGGCGGCGTTGAGGCGATCTTCACGGCGCTTGCGATCTACCATGGGATCGCACCACCCACTATCAACTTAGTGAATCCAGACCCCTCGTGCGATCTTGATTATGTTCCGAACGTCGCGCGGCCGCTGGAAATCGAAACTGCGATGTCGAACTCGTTCGGTTTCGGGGGAACCAACGGCAGCTTGGTCCTGCGCCGCTTCCACTAGCAGTGCCGCGCGAAGACTCCGACCGGGTTTCTCTTCTACCCAAGGTCTCGGATCTCCTGTGGCTTCACGAGGTCAACCCAAGGCGCTATCCGCATCTCCTTGAAAGCGTATCCTCCGGGATGTCAGGGGGGGCGGAGTGGTTCGATATCCTGTTTGCATTTCCCGAGGAACTGCTCGAGCTTGCGGCCCCTGGCATACTCCTCAAGGACGGGGTGCGCATTGATGGAAACGACTTCCTCGGAGCACTTGCGTGCGCAACGCGGAGCGCCGCTGATGATGATTCAGATAGCAGTGGCCTGCCATTCCATAACGGCTGGTTTCTCTATGTCAGCTACGACTTCGCTTCACTGATTGAGCCACGACTGCCACTGCCCCACGCCGTTGCACGACCCCTTGCGTTTGCGGAACGATTCCGCTCGGCGATCATCCGCGACCGGCGCTCGGGCGAAACGTATTTCGTCTCTGCAGGGGAAGTTAATAGAGACCGGATCGAACAGGTGCGTGCGGACATCCGCCGTGCCCGTGACACGCCACTAGTCACGCTGTCTGCGAAAACCCTTGATGAGGAGCCGGAAGAACGGTTTCTTGAGGGCGTACGGCGTATCCAAGAGTACATCGGTGCAGGCGACGTTTTTCAGGTCAATCTGTCGCGGCAATGGCAAATCGATATGAGCTATCCCGCCTCCGCAGCGCAGGTCTATGCCCGGCTGCGGGCTTCGAATCCTGCGCCATTCGCAGGCCTAGCCCGTCTTCCTCATGGTGGAAACATCATCAGTTCCTCGCCTGAACGGCTCGCGTGCGTACATGGGGGGACGATCACCACCGAGCCGATCGCAGGTACGTTCGCGCGCGCAGCCCTTGATGCCGACGCGGCTACCGTAGCTGCGCTTGCTGCCCACCCCAAGGAGCGGGCGGAGCACGTCATGTTGGTTGACCTTGCACGCAATGATCTGGGTCGCGTGTGCCGTCCTGGGTCGGTGACCGTGGAGCAGCTCATGCAGGTTCGTAGCTACCGTTATGTCCACCATTTAGTATCCCGAGTGAAAGGAGCACTGCTACCAGACACCGGACCAGACGCGATCCTATCTGCAGTTTTTCCTGGAGGAACCATCACCGGATGTCCTAAACTTCGGTCTATGGAAATCATTCGTGAACTGGAACAGACCGGACGAGGGGCATATACGGGCTCGATTGGCTATCTCAGGCGTGACGGGAACCTGGATATCAATATCCTCATCCGGACACTGGTATACGACGGACGCAAGATCACGTTGCGGGCGGGTGCCGGGATCGTCGCCGACTCCATATCTGCCCGGGAGCTTGCTGAGACGCGCGCCAAGGCCCGCGGGTTGCTTGCAGCCATCGGAATATAGCCGTTGGACGTCCCGTTCCGTGCGCTCATCAACGGCAAGATGCAGTCGCATATCGATGTGCGTGACCGCGGACTTGCGTTTGGAGACGGCGTTTTTGAGACGATAGCGATTAAGAATGGCAAGGCTTTGTGCTGGGATCTGCACATGAAAAGGCTGATGGACGGCGCACGACGTCTTGGTCTCCCGCCCCCGGACCCGATCCTGTACACGGATGAAATGCACATACTCTGCGGTTCGATACCGCGTGCAGTGCTCAAACTCATATGGACAAGAGGGGTATCGGAGCGGGGCTACCGCGCTACAGGGTCGGATCTGCCGACGCGCATACTGACGCTATCGGCTTGGCACCGATACCCCGCACATTGGGGTCAAGAAGGTGTTGCGGTGAGATTGTGTCGCCAGACTTGGTCCCGGCAACCCGCGCTTGCCGGCATCAAACACCTGAACCGGCTCGAACAGGTACTGGCACGCGCGGAATGGACTGATGAATACCAAGAAGGGCTCATGCGAGACGACCGCGGAGACGTGATCTCGGGTACCGCGTCTAATCTTTTTCTGGTGGCTAGTGGCATATTATGCACCCCGGACCTGTCGTCTTGCGGCGTATGCGGTACCATACGCACATGCGTGATTGCGACCGCGCGCCACCTGCAAATCCCGTTCGAAATCAGGCGCGTCCCGCTGCCTTTCCTGATCGAGCGAGCAGAAGAGATATTCTTGACCAACAGTCTGATCGGAATCTGGCCGATCCTCCGGATTGAAGGTCATGGATACTCCGTGGGTAAAGTAACCCGGAAACTGCATGATGAGCTTATCGCGCAAAACGTTGTGGCGGGCCTTTAAGGGCCTTGCGCTCGTCGCTGCAATAGCCGGTCTACTGGTCGGCGGCTATCTCAGCTGGGCCCTATCGTTACGCCTGGAACCCGGAAACCGCATCTATGTCGCCACGCCGGGAATGACGCTTCACGAGTTTTTGGCAAAGCTGCATGAGCAGGGCGTACTTCCTGACCCTTATTCCCTGCTCCTGCTTGCGCACCTTGAGGGGCAGACACGGGCCCTTCAATCCGGGGAATACCGGTTTCATGCGGATATCACTCCGGCTGAACTGCTCGATCAGGTGGTTTCAGGACAGACCGTCGAATATCCAGTGACGTTTGAGGAGGGCTGGACTTTCAAACAGGTGATGCATGCACTCGATTCGGCACCGCAGCTCACGCATAAACTTAAGGGGCTAAGCGACGCACAGATCATGAAACGCCTCGGTCATCCCGGAATAAGCCCTGAAGGACGCTTTTATCCCGATACGTATTACTACAGTCTTGGCACCTCTGACATCACCCTGCTCAGACACGCCTATGACCGCATGCAACACCTCCTTGATGACGATTGGGCCCGACGGGCCCCGGAATTGCCACTCAAGAACCCCGAGCAGGCACTGATCCTCGCATCACTGATTGAAAAGGAAACCGCGGACCCATCCGAGCGCGCACTGATCGCGGGCGTGTTCATCAACCGGCTGCGGCTTGGCATGCGTCTGCAGACCGACCCTACCGTCATCTACGCCATGGGCACCCATTATCACGGAGTGATCCATATCAGCGATCTGCACTTGAGGAGCCCGTACAATACCTATCTCCACCGTGGACTACCACCTACTCCAATTGCCTTACCGGGCCCAGCCGCGATCAAGGCGGCGCTCCATCCAGCCCACACGAAGGCACTCTATTTTGTAGCGCGCGGCAACGGCACACACCAATTTTCCAACACGCTGCAAGAACAAGATGCAGCCGTGATCAAGTACGAATTACATGGACATGCGCCTATGGACCCTCAGGTGAAAACCCACCCGCGAATCATCATAAATGCCCGGTCCGGCAGCACCAGAGCAGCGCACCAATGAAAGGCCTGTTCATCACGCTCGAAGGGATCGAAGGCGCAGGCAAGACGACCGCAATGGCGGCGCTAGAGCGCTATTTCACGGGGCGCGGCCGGACCTGTCTTCGCACGCGCGAACCGGGAGGTACCGCGCTTGGTGAACATATCCGGGCATGGTTGCTGGACCGTTCGTCCAGCGCTCAGGCGGATACGGAGGCGCTGCTTGTATTTGCGGCGCGTGCACAGCATCTCGCCGAGGTAATACAGCCGGCGCTCGCCTCTGGACAAGTCGTGCTCTGCGACCGCTTTACAGACGCAACCTACGCCTACCAAGGCGCAGCGCGCGGACTTGGCTTCGAGCGCATCGCGGTACTCGAACAATGGGTACAAGGCACGCTTCGTCCTGACCTGACGTTCCTCCTCGATATCACGGTAGCGGGGGGGGCCGAGCGTGTGGCAGGCCGGGGTGATGCGCCTGATCGGTTCGAGCGCGAGTCACCGGGGTTCTTTGAGCAGGTACGGGCGGGATATCTGAAACGCGCGGCTGAAGAACCCCACCGCATCCGCATCATCGATGCCGCGTGCACAGTGGCTGAAGTCGAGCAGGAGCTGCACAAGATTTTACGCGAGATGTCCCTATGAACCCGGTATCAGAAGCTCTGTGTTACCCCTGGCAATCGCGCATGTGGATGCGACTCTGGCCACCGGACCGGCTAGGGCATGCACTGCTCTTCGCTGGCCCACGGGGTATCGGCAAACGGGCATTTGCCACCTTTACGGCACACGCACTCCTGTGTGCCTCAGGCAGTCACGACGGACCGTGCCAGCAATGCAAAAGTTGCCATCTCACGCAAACCGGTACAAACCCAGATCTTTTTATCGCTACCCCCCCGGAGACGGGAAAGGCCATCGGGATCGAGCAAGTACGGTCGCTCTCGGAATTCATGGCGCTCAAACCACACAGCTGTGCACGAAAGGTCGCCTTCGTCGCCGACGCTGACGCACTCTCGCTCAATGCTGCCAACGCGCTGCTCAAGATCCTGGAGGAACCCCCCCCAGACTGCTACCTTGTCCTCGTCGCTGACCGTCCCCAGGCGCTGCCGTCCACGTTAAGGAGCCGTTGTGCCCGGTTCACTCTCGGGCCTCCCGCCCATAGGGAGGCCCTGGCCTGGCTGAAGGGGCAGGCGCGCCTAGACGAGCATAGCGCAGAAGCCGCCCTGAGGTTCTCAGGGGGGGCGCCGCTGCGCGCCCAAGCGCTCCTTGCGCAGGGAGATTTTCCCGGTCAGATAAATGCTTTCGAGGAAGATCTTGAGACATTACGCGAGGAACACGCGGATGTCGTCGCGGTCGCGGCCCGCTGGAAGAAAGCGGGGGCAGGGCTAGCGGTTGAGTGGTTGCAACGCCGTATAAGCACACTGATCTATGAGCGAATGATCGGACCCCAGGCAACAGGCAAGGCACGCACCGCGAGGTTGCAAGAACGTGCGCAGGCATTAGACTTAAAGACACTGTTCCGATTCAGTGACGTGCTGTCGGAAGCGGCAAGGCTTGTGGGCCAGCCGGTGGATGAGCTTTTGTTGCTCGAAGATCTACTGGTTCACTGGATTCAGTTAGGCAGGCAAAGGACCATCTGATGGCTGATTCTTCAAAAACGATCCCGCTCGCCCGTCCAAGCGTGCTGTCGCTCGTGATCAAGGACAAGAGCGCGCTCTATGCTGCCTATATGCCCTTCGTCAAGGGTGGTGGTCTGTTCATTCCGAGCGCGAAGTCCTATAACCTCGGCGACGAAATCTTCATGCTGCTCACGTTAATGGAGAATAAGGAGAAAGTTCCGGTGGCGGGTCACGTTGTCTGGGTAACGCCACCCGGGGCACAGGGAGGCCGGGCAGCGGGCGTAGGAATCCAGTTCAGCGAAAAGGATGCGGGGATCGCGCGCAACAAGATCGAGGCGCTGTTGGCTGGACAGCTGCAGTCAGACAAACAGACCCATACCATGTAGGATGGAATTCGCCGACTCGCATTGCCATCCTCATCTCGCACCCCTCGATACCCAGACCGATCGTGTGATCACTGAAGCCCGCGCGGGTGGTGTTGCTTACTTGCTTTGCGTCGCCATTTCTCTCGCCGACATGCCGAGACTTCTCGAGATCGTGCACGCACACGACCGCATCTTCGCTTCTGCGGGCGTGCATCCGAACGAACCCGCTACCAACATGGTCGAAGAGCCGGACCTTGTTGCGCATGCACAGGACCCTTGTGTCGTCGCCATCGGCGAGACCGGACTCGATTACTACCGGAGCACAGGTGATCTCGAGTGGCAGCGGGACCGGTTCCGTACGCATGTGCGTGCGGCACGGGCCACGCATAAGCCACTGATCATTCATAGCCGGGACGCACCGGAGGACACGCTTAGGATCCTTAGGGAAGAAGGCGCATCTGAGATCGGGGGCGTGCTGCATTGCTTCACCGGAACAGCCGAGATGGCCCGTGCTGCCTTGGCGCTTGGCTTCTACATCTCGTTCTCAGGTATCCTTACTTTTCGTAATGCTGATCCATTGCGCGCGGTGGCTGCAGAGGTCCCTCTGGATCGGCTACTGATCGAGACCGATGCGCCGTATCTCGCGCCTGCGCCACATCGGGGCGAGACCAATAAACCAGTACTCGTCCGACGGGTTGCCGAGGTGCTCGCGCAGGTGCGCAATGTGTCTCTGGACGAGATTGCCCAACGAACCACTCAGAACTTCATAAATTTATTTAGAATCAATTCTTAATAATATAAATTTTATATATAAAATAGTGTCTTTTGTCTAACACATTGATATAATAATATTTATTGCTGTTTCAAGATCCGTTGTGGTCGTATAAAAATGCGGCGACAGACGGATCCCGCCTCCGCGTTTTGCGCAGAAGACACGGCGGTCGACAAGGGCGGAAAAAAGGGCATCGGACGTGCACTGGCTACTGCCCCGGGGCACAAAGGTTACGATACCAGAACGCCGTTTTATCATGGGATCGCTCATCACGGTGACCCGGGAGAGTCGTGCGAGGGTATCAATGAGGTAGCCTGTGCGTTCGAGCACGCGCGCCCCTATGACCGGAACCCCGATCTCTTCGATCAGTGAAAGACTCGCATTCAGCGCCTGCGCCCCCATCATGTTTGGGCTGCCGCACTCAAATCGCTGCGCTGAATCGGCGATCCGCCAATCAATTCGGTCAAAGTCGCCGGCGCCATCGACCATATGCCAGCCAAACTCATGCAACACCAACCGGTCCCGCCACTGGTCACGACAGTAGAAGAGTGCGAGCCCTTCCGGACCAAGCAACCATTTATGACCATCCGCCATCAGGAAATCGATGTGGCATTCATCAACTCCGTGCGGCAGGTAGCCGAGCCCCTGGATCGCATCCACGCAAAAAGCGATCCCCGCCCGGTGACAAGCCGCCCCGAGACGTGATAGATCGAGACGAAGACCCGTTATGTATTGCACGCTACTTACAGCGAGCAGTCGCACCTTGTGATCGCAAGCTTTGATCAAGGCCGCCTCAGGATCACGTTCGCCGGTTAGCCGTACCGGCCTTGCAGCAACGCGCGGCGCAAGTGATTCCCAGACGATCCGGTTCGACGGAAATTCTTCCTGCGGGAACACCACGGCGTCTCCATCGCTCCAGGGAAACCCGTAAGCCACGAATGACAGGGCTTCCGAGGTATTCTTGGCAAAAGCAATGTCGGCGGCCTGCGCGCCGAGAAGACGGGCTGCACGTGTCCGGAGTTCGGTCTCCGTCGCAAGCCATTCGGGGTAGACCCATGCCGCTTCGCTCAGGGCTTGCTCTGCAAACCGTTTGACCGCATCCGCGGTGCGCCGAGGCCATGGGGCCACGGCCGCGTGATTCAGATAGATGGGGCCGTCGCCGGGAAACTCCGACGCAATGAGCTGATCAAGCGCAGCCTTGGCCACGTACGGATGGTCTCTGTTTTGCCGATGTTCTGGGGTTGGGTCCATTGTGCGCACAGGTCCTGCGTGAGGGTGGGTGGTAACCACGATTCTGCCCTCATGCGAAGCGGTTTCCAACCTGTCGGGAGGCCACACCCCCAAGAGAAAAGGGCCCACATACCGCAATAGTGGAGACACAGATCCTTAGCGATCTGCCCAAGAGATCTTCGCGTCAAAGTTCCGGATGAGCCTGTTTCCAAGCTTCCCGGTGAACACATCCATTCCAGCCCGTGATTGACCATGCGCGCGGGCTAACACGGGAGGACCATCTCGCTCGATAGCACAACAGATCCTCTCTGCCAGGAGCAGACGGGCCTGGCATTGTCCGTGGCGGAACCATGGTCACGAACAACCCTCACCGGGCGTACCGGGTAGTTTTCAGTATAACTTCCTCATATGATCATATGGGTCTATCCTCTTGAGCGAACAACGGTCGGAGGGTCCCGTGCATCCACCTCCTGCCTACCGCGCGGAGATACCTGAAACTTGTGTCTCTCCCGATCGGTAGACACCGCCGAACAGTGGGCTGACACATGCAAACACCACACCCCGTCATGGGTGATCTCGCCAAAAAAATCGGACTTGATGCCGCCGAGATTGATCGTCGCAAGCGCTTTTTGGAGCTTGGGGACGACGATATAGATCCACTCCGGGCACTGCACGACCTGCTCTGCGGGGACGTCGGTGGTGCCTTCGTCAATGAGTTTTACGCGCACCTCCTGGCCTTTGACGAAACACGGCGCCTGCTCCAGGATCCGGACCGCTTCGCGAGGCTCAAACAGGCGCAAGCCGCCTACTTCGACCGCCTCACGATCGGCCTCTACGACGCATCCTACGTCGAGGATCGCCTCCGCGTCGGTATTGCCCATGAACGTGTGGGCCTGGATCCACAGTGGTACATCGGCGCCTACAGAAAATACCTCTCGCTCCTGATCACCAAACTATGGCAACCCCTCAGCAACACCGCCGACACATCTCTGCAGGCGCTGCTCAAGGTCGTCTTCCTCGACATGGGCATCGCCATCGACGCCTACATCAGTGCGGCCCAGGTAGGCATCAAGGATAAGGCGGAGCATCTCTCTGCGCTAAACCAGATAGCGGTCGCCATCTCTTCGGTGACTGACATCAAAGATGTGCTCGATAAGGTGATGCGTCTGGGGATCGCCCTCACCGGATCCCAAGCCGCTTGCGTCGCACTGTACAACAGCACCTCACAACGGTTCGAGGACTGGCACACTCAGGGTCTGTCAGAACATTTCGTGCAGCACATGTCGTTTCGCTCCGGAGGGCTGGCCGATGAGGTATTCACCACCGGCGTCCCAGTCATTAGCAATGATCGCCCGGAAACCCAGCATAAATTGAGCCGTCTGGTACGCAGAGAAGCCATACGCGCGTTCATCTGCTTCCCTCTCGTCGTCACGGAACAGCATCGCCCCTTGGGCGTACTGTATTTCTATCGCGGCGACCGGGAGACATTCCAGACCGACGAGATTGAACTGTTGGAT
>JAJYDT010000130.1 GCA_021777335.1 Pseudomonadota bacterium
ACGACCAGATCACCCCCTTTGGGCTGGGTATCGAGCACAGTGCCCCCGAGTGGCGCAGCATCTTCCGCCAGCTCATCGCCCAGGGCCACCTGGACGTGGAGCTCGGCCGTGCTTTCTTGGTGTGGCTGGGTGCGGTGAATACCGGACAGGGGGCACAGGCCGGGTCGATGCGCATGTCGAGGTGAGTCGGCCGGCGGAACCTCCCCGCCAGTCGCTCGCCGGTAGGGTCGAGAACTGGCGCGCGCACCTTGAGGCTCCGGTGGAATGTCCACGGCTTTCGCCGTGGTCCTCAGTCCGGCTGCCATAGTCACGTTTCCAGCTCCCGCCACGTCGAACGCAGCATGCGGATTTCCCGCACTACGCTCTCCTGTTCGCTTCGTGCCGAGGTTTATGGGACCTATCATGCCGGAAACACTTTCGTCGCCGACCGTCGACGCACCCGGTAGCCGTGAAACAGCCCCAGCTCGTCGTACAGCCAGGGCCTACTCCATGCCTTCCAGCCGAAGCCCCGGCGATTCCGGGATCGACCCATATGACGCCGCACCTTCTTTTCTACCCAATCTTGGATGAAGCTGAAGCACTCACTGGAATGTCCCACCGCGAAGTAGTTGACCCACCCCCGCAGGATCGGATTGATCAGCTGGACCACCCGATTGACCGGCTGGGACTGATATCTCCGGAACACCTCCTTGAGCTTGCGCAATAACGCGGTGCGCTTCTTCAGTTTGGGCACGTAGTGCGCCCGCCACACCTTGTTCTTGAAGCTGCGGATACGGCGAAACTCAAATCCGAGAAAGCCGAAGCTCTCCCCGCGCTCCAGGTCCACGGTGCGACTCTTTTCTTCATTGACCTCGACTTGCAGTTTGGCCAATTCCTCCCGTAGCCGCCTGTCCACTGCCCGGAGCAGCCAGCGATGACGCGGGTGGGCATCGATCAGCACGACCAGATCATCAGCGAATCGGGCGTACTCGACGTACGAATACTTTCCACGGCGCGTGGCCTCCTTCGCCCGCTCCAGCATCCGGTCCACCTCATTGAGGTAGAGGTTACTGAGTAGCGGCGAAATCACCCCACCCTGCGGAACGCCCTGTTTGCCCGATGCCTTCAGCATCAGTTTCAGCAAACGCATCACATCAGCGTCATTGACTCGACGCGCGACCTTTTCGAGCAGCAGATGATGCCGCACCGTGTCAAAGTACGCGCGCAGATCGAGATCGATAATGCGTGTCTTTCGCTCAACAATCGCCGTAGCCACCCGATGTACCGCTGCATGCGCCGTCCGCTTGGGACGATAGCCGTGCGATCCCGGTTGGAAATCCGCCTCGAAGATCGGCTCCAATATGAGCTTGAGCGCTCCCTGAACCACCCGGTCGCGGATCGCAGGGATCGACAGGACGCGGACTTTCCCCCCATCCTTCGGTATCTCCTGCCGCCTTGCCCGCAGCGGCACATAGGTGCGCACAAGCAGTTCGTCCTGTATCCGCGCGAGGAAGTCCTCCACGCCCTGCGCCTCGATGGCCTCAAACGTCACCCCGTCAATACCCGGAGCACCGTTGTTTCCTCTGGCCAGCGCGTACGCTTCGCGCAGTGTTTCCATCTTACAGACATGGACGTACAGCCCCCAGAACCGCCAAGACGGTTCAGCCTTCGCCTTGACGTATATCCCTCGTCTCAGATCCTGCAAACTACGGGACGCCTTTGTCATCTCGTCCTTGCCTCCCATGTTGCCGAGGTAATTGCAAACAGCAGGGCCCCTTTGCTCCACCGGCGTTACCCGGCTTCACCGCTAGTACGGACCCATCCGCCACCCCCTCGCCTTCAGCCGACTTCCCGGGGTCGCCGGTTATACGGCCTACTATGCTCCGGCGATTTCGCGCCGGGGCGAGACGGGCTTCTCCAGTTGCCCGGTCTGTTCTTGTCAACGTGCCGTCGCTTCCACCCCGCCAAAGTGGTATAGCCGTATCGGTCAGCTTTCGGCCACCCATGCTGCCTTCGCCCTCACGGTTGCGGGCTCGGCCTTCGGATCTCTTCACTTTCGAGGCCACATCCACGTTCATTTTCATTACGGCCCGCTGACTCGCGCATTCCCCACGGGAACACCTGTCGATAGGCTTCAGGGTCTTGGTTTCCCGCCACCCTGCTATCCCAGCTACGGGGCCTCTGACGCTTACCCCGGCAGGACTGACTCCTGCTGAACACACCAGCCTTCGCTGGACACACAACCGGACGTGACAGTCTCCCGTCATACGGCTCTCCTTGTTCCATCAGCCGGTAAATAACCGAGAATGCTCCACTGTGCAAACAGGTTTGTTGTCTTGCGTGCCATTTTTCCTGGAGCATGTTGATAGGCTCAACCATTAGTCCGATCGACCCCCGCGAATAGCAAAAGACGGGTTAACGGCGCGCTTTCTGCCGCCTGGGAAGCTCGATAAAGCCGGCAAAGGTCGTTCGGGCCTCACCACAACCGCATCAAATGATGTATAATTTGATGCGTCTGGATTGGGCGGAATGAAACCATGCGCACCACCTTGAATATTGACGACCAGTTGCTGGCAGAAGCGCAGCGCATTTGTCATGTGACCGAAAAGACTGTGTTGGTTCGAGAAGCCTTAAAGGCGCTGATCGAGCGTGAGAGCGCGCGTCGATTGGCACGGCTCGGTGGTTCGGAACCACAATTGGAAAGTATCGCACGGCGACGCCCGGGCATTTCATGATCCTAGTCGACACCTCGATCTGGGTGGATCACTTCCACTCAGGCGAGGAAGGCTTGATAACGTTGCTAAGTGCCAACCGGGTATTAATGCATCCGTTTGTTATCGGGGAATTGGCTTGCGGTAACCTGCGCGAACGAGCCGAGGTATTGTCGTTGCTCAGAAATCTTCCCACGGCCACGGTCGCCCGCGACGAGGAAGTGCTGTTCTTTATCAACCACAAGAAGTTGATGGGTCGCGGCATGGGTTACGTTGACGCCCATTTGCTGACCGCAGTGACCTTGAGCGACGGCGCACGCCTATGGACTCGCGATAAACGTTTGCAAAATGTGGCGAGCGAGATCGGGATGACGTACGTACTGCCTGCACGCGCTTCATAAGATTCGGAGCCTGTCCCCATAACAGACCCGGCGGCAGGCGCGGCGCGCAGAAGCCTACAACCCGCAGCCTCCAGGTCACGCTCAAGCATCAACTGAGACAACGGGCCCCGGGTTTAACGCCGCGCGCCCGGTACGTGGTGGTGATCGTGGCCCGGGCGATAGCAACGCCCGACAAGGCCGATTATAGAAGCGCAGTCTGATCCTGCTTCAGGCTTAGTGACAATATATTCAAATACCTCCATTTAGTCCGATCGACCCCCGCGAATAGCGAAAGACGGGTCAGAGAGCTCATACCTATCTGGGTGCCCAAAAAACAGGGGCGGAATGCGCGGACGGGGGATCAAGAAACCGGGACGTCTTCGACACCCAAGAAAAAAGGCCGGCTCGCGCCGGCCTTGAAGTGGGCCCTGTCTTGGCTTGGGGGCCGGGCCCGGAGGTCCGGGCCCTGGGCCACCCGGGCCCGTCCGCTACTGAGGAGTAGGGTCAGTCGTACACCTGCTCGCCGTGGGCGCTCAGGTCAAGGCCCTGGACCTCATCATCTTCAGAGACCCGGATACCCATCACCATATCCAGCACCTTCAGGATCACAAAGGTCACCACCACGTCATAGGCCAGGACCGCACCGACATCGATCAGCTGCTTCATGAACTGACCCGGGTTGCCCTCGAGCACCCCGGGCGTGCCACCGATCGCCTTGACCGCAAATACCCCGGTCAGCAGCGCCCCAAGCGCGCCACCGATCGCATGCACACCGAAGGCATCAAGTGAGTCGTCGTAGCCGAAGTAATTCTTCATGTAGGTCGCGGTCCAGAAGCAGACGACACCCCCCGCAATGCCGATGAATAATGCCCCGGTCGGATCGACAAAGCCCGAGGCCGGGGTGATCGCCACAAGCCCCGCCACCGCGCCCGAGACCATGCCCAGCACGCTCGGCTTGCCGCGCGCGCTCCACTCGGCGAACATCCAGGAAAGGGCTGCGGCGGCCGTCGCGATCTGGGTCGTGACCATCGCCATGCCCGCGCGCCCGCCGGACGAAACCGCAGACCCGGCATTGAAACCGAACCAGCCGACCCAGAGCAGGGACGCGCCGATCACGGTGAGCACAAGGTTATGGGGCGGCATCGGTTCCTTTCCGTAGCCCTTGCGCTTGCCGAGCATGAGCGCCGTCACGATGCCGGCA
>JAJYDT010000131.1 GCA_021777335.1 Pseudomonadota bacterium
TCCAGCGCCGCGCCTACGGTCTTCGCGATGAGGAATACCTCAGGCTGAAGATCCTCACCTCGATGCTGCCTCAGATTTGATCGAAAAATGAGCAACTTTTACCCACTCGTTTTCACGATGACCCAGATTTCTATATGGATCTCATGCATCGCGATCGTCTCGCAGCACGGCCGCTGCGGCAGCTTCGGCGTCGCCACGGTGATTGCCGCCGTCGTACTCCATGATCGCGGCTCGTTCCTCGAATGCCTCGGTCTGATCGAGTATTTTGGTGGTGACGGTTGCTGGTAGTCCAGACCTGGGTCGCGTGATGTGGCTGACGTAGCGCCGCAGAAATGCGTTGGCCCGTGCGCGGCCTGCGCGAAAGAAGATCCGCCGGTAGAGCTGTAACGCGGCGATATTGACTGTCGTCCGGAGGTTTTGGATCTGCCTGGCGAGGTACCTTTTATCTTCAGAGAGCAAAGGTAGACCAATGAGGATTAGTCGGTAATCAATCTCGCGCTCGATGGAATCTTGCACGAATACCGTCGTCGGCCGCGGCCGGATATCAGTAGCAGTGAGCGTATCCGCGCGCGCTCGCTCGGCCAGGAACTCATCAAGCGTCAGACGCATGATGACTTGTGGCTGTGCCATGCGTCGGTTACCGGTCATTAGTTGTAGCCGTCACTTGACGGTGCAGTCAGCCGAATTTGTACAACACGCACGGACTGTCCGTCGATTTTTTTTGCCCGTGGTACGGTTGCGCTCCTTCCAATAATCTCGGCGAGACGGTTCCAAAACCGTTCGGTCGATAGCGGTGATACGCCAGCCTGTGCGGTCCATGTCCTGTAGTCGCCGTAGACATCGCGGCGTGGCGTTTCAACGGTGTCACACACCGCCGCGCGATCGTCGTTCCACCAGGCGAGGACAGAGTTGCTTTCAGTCTGGCCAGCGTGTTTCGCATTTGCCATCTCTTGCGATTCGACGGGAAACTTTCCATCCCTCAAGACTCGGATAAGGCCTTCGATTGCCCATGTCAGCACACCGGACAGCTCCTCGCGGATGATCACCTCCGCGAGCATTGGGTCCTGTTCGCTAGGCGAAAAACGTTGGGTAAATGGCACAATCGGCAACCGCCGCCAAAACCCGTGCGAGTGATCGCTGATCGCGGGCAGGTTGTTCCCGCAGAGAATCCATTTTGCGTGGGGATAGAATCTGATTGGCGGCATGTACTTGCGATCCGCTTGCGTTAGTCCTCCGCTGATCAGTGTCTTGATGGCCTGTTCATTGATTCGTTGCGGTGTCTCGTCGACGACAACCAGCGTTGCGTCGACCAATTGGCTCAATCCGAAACCGTCGAGCGTTCCGAGTTTCATCGCCACGCACTGTTCGCGGTGATGCAGTGCTGCGATGATTTGCGCGAACGTAGACTTCCCATTGGAACCGCTCCCCAAGAAGAAGATGGCGATCTGGAATCGACAGTCATAAAGCAGGGTATAGCCCGCGTACGCTCGCACATAATCGCGCGTTGCCTGGTCAGGCAGGACCTGCTGCAAGAAGCGCTCGAACCGTGGTGCTTGGGCATGGGGATCGAAGCGGCAGGGGATGACATATGTCATGCCCAATGCCGGGTCGGGCTCGGTGAGCGTCATGTCGCCGGAGACGAGATCAATATGCAGGTATCCGTTTTGTACGGGCAGCGCCAGGCAGGTGGCCTCGCTCGCCGGCTGCGGCAGGGGTTGGGCCATCAGTGCCGCGGCGGCGACACAGGAGCGCGCGAGAGCCGGTGTGGCGCGCGCGCGATAATCCGGATGTAACGACAGCCAATTGAATGCGGTGGCTAACTCCAGGTCCTGGCCAATATCTTCTGGGGAGGGACCGCGCCAATGTAGCCCTGTCCAGCGGTACAGAAGTGACTGTCTGCTGGCGAGATTCGCATCTGCCGCGGCCATCTCGCCGAATATAGTTTCCGGGGAGGGTGGTTTGCTTGCACCCGGCCGCGACGCCGGAAATGCGACAACATTAGGTATGCTCATGCTGCCGTCCTCAAGTTACTGTCGAAATGAAAGCTCAGCTGTCGCGCCTGGGGTTTTGGGGTCGGGGACTTGCCGTCGCTTGCGCGCGCGGTGCTTGGGTTGCGGTTGCGTTGCCGCCGCCCACTTGTCGAGATCTCGGAGGGCTAGGACGACCGCGGCCGAATCGATGTCGCTAACGGGTCGGGCGTGTCGCTGCGCCCATCGTAGATGGCGCTGTATGGTGCGGGGGGACCGGTGGAGATGTGCCCCGATATCACGGGAGTTTTCCCCCTGAGCCCACAGCGCGACGCTGCGCCGCACGCAGGGTGGTGTCGTCTCGTGGGGCAGTCGCGCAAGCAGTATCGCGCGGTCCAGCTGGACGGCAGTGTCCGGCTCCGGCGAGATGATATCGTCCGCCGACACGGAGTGGGCGACCTGCTCGATTGGCACGCGGTACATCCCGCGTGGTGGACGGAGACCGTGCTCTATTGCACGGCGCTGACGGCGCTCGCGGGCCGCGGCGATCGGGTCGCCATACGCGAGGCACAGGTCTGCAGCATCTTCTAGTAGGTCGGAGGGGCTCATACCGCAGTCCCTGAGGAGCGTGGACGCCCCCGAGAGGGCGACATCGCCTCGACCCGACCACGGATATACGCGTCGATCTGATCATCCGTCCACCTCCGTAGGCGGCCCAGTCGGATCGGCGGCGGCAGATCGCCGCAAGCCAGCATCTGCTCGACGCGCCGGCGGCTGAGGTCGAGCCGCGTCATCCACTCTTCGATCCCGTGCATCTGCATGCATCGTCTCCTCGCATATGTGTAGATGGCGTACATAATGGGATGTGACAGGCCCCGGCGCGACGTATATAATGCCCATATGGTTCTGAAACACAGAGCGCCCACGCGCGGGCGGAACGCGCGGGCGCAACAAGAAAGAGAAGACCGTATCGCGGCATATCGCGCGCGCCGTTTCGCCGGGAAAATGGCGAAGCGATTCTCGATTGCGTCATCAAATCAGGGTGCCGAGAAGGGATGCAAAGAGGTTGCGAGGATCTTTGCGCGTGCGGCCGCTAGAAAAACGGAAAGTGACGCAGTGGCTGATCTCTGGTTGGCACGCGGCCATCCCGCAGCCGAAGAAGTTCGGGAGGAGATCGCCGCAGTTCTCGAAGATAAATGGTTGTTCGATATCGGCGTCGCAGATCCAAATTCCGCTGACGGTTCTCAAAACGACAAGTGGTGTTACGTGTGCGGTGCCTCTGTAGCTTCAACAAGGGGACGCGGACGGATTCCTGAGCGCAAATTATGTGATGAGCATCGCCACCCGGCCGGGCGACGTGCCGCCGGCCGGGTGATGGCTTGGTATTTGTCGCAGCTTATTGGGAATCCGGATCACCCGCATCGCCGAGCAATTGATACGCGTTCCGGCGCCGCGTTCTGCGAGCCTTGGGCGCTTACCGTTTCGCGCGATGTGAATCTTCAAGGCCTCACCCGGACGGCTTGGGGGTATTGGCCGGATTTGTTCTCGTTGCTGCCCGGCGCCCATACGAATCGAGGGCTGGAGCAGTTTGACGCCCTCAACGCGCTTGAAACGATAATGTTGTGCTCGGGGTCTGAAAGGAAATTGCCCTTGGTCGGCGCCCGACACTACGAAGAATTCGCTTTCGCGAGAGCTCAGCCAGGACTATATGAAATATGGGCGCAGGAGAAAGTCGCCCGCCGCGCGCTGTATTCGATGGTCCGCACTTTGTACAGATCAGCAGTGAAACAGCAGCACGCGCTGGATGGCAGCTCAGGCGGTCGCCCTCGTAAGCGTAACAAGCGGAAAATCACGAAAGCATTAGCGATGATGAACAAGACTAAGAAAGTGGGCCTTCGTCATGCCGCGTCTGCCGCAGGACTGTCCGCCGCGATGCTGTGTCGACGTCGCATTGATGTCGCATTAAAAATGGTCAAATCGGGAATGCCTGCTGCCGATGCTGTGATTGCAACAGGCGTATCGCCAGTAACGCTAGAACGGTGGCTAAGCAAGAGATCTTTATTGTAAAGAGAGGCCTGAAAGTGTGTTACCGCGACGGTACGCCGCTCGGGCTTATAGGTTCTGGAGGCCCGTGCGCGCCATAAAAAAATAGGCTCAACGCGGATTCGTGTGGGTGATTTTTGCATGATCCGGGAGCGGCGGCAAAAATGCGTAATGATCTTCATGGCCAGGTACTTTTCATCGCGGAAGCCGTAGGCCTTG
>JAJYDT010000132.1 GCA_021777335.1 Pseudomonadota bacterium
GGCGAGCCTGTTGAGGAAGTCCGCGGGGTTCCCGAGCCGCACGAACGGATCGCGCCGCTGGAGGCACCCTGGCAGTTCCAGTCGTCGAGCACCCGGAGAGAATTCCTCACCGATGAGGCAACCGAGAATGCTTCCGCGCTCGCTGCTGCTTCGAAGGTGGCGCGCGAAAGGGTTGCCAGGCCGTTCTGGATGCCCCAAAGCAATTTCGCGCCAGGGTGGCAGATGGCGACATCGCCAAGACGATCCTCTATCGATCCCGCGAGCCGGTTCGCGCGCGTCAAGCGCATCGCCTCCAGCGCCGGGGCCCGCGGCGAAGCAGGCGGCACCCGGCCCGAGCGGACCGCATGCTGATTGCGCCTTGCAAGTCCGGGAGCACCTATGACGCGACGTGATGAGCAATTCTACCAATGGGCGGACAACTCCCCGGATGCGGTATTCGTCGGCGTCCACGGATATTTTCGCTATCTGAACCGTACAGCAGTGCAGATGTTCGGAGCGACCTGCGCGGCCCAGCTGTTGGGCAAGCGCATCATTGATTGCGTCCATCCGGAGGCGGAGGACCGGGCCGCCGACCGGGAATTGGAGCAGCGCGTGGTCGCCCGCACTCAGGAACTCCAGGAGAAGGAGAGATTCCTGCAGGAAATTCTCAACGCCATACCGATCCCGCTCTTTTTCAAAGAACTCAACGGTCGCTATCTGGGGTGTAACAACGCCTTTGCTGCAGTGACTGGCAAAACGGCCGCCGAGATTCGCGGCAAGACCGTTTTTGACCTGTGGCCGCATGATCTGGCCACGATCTATCACCAAAAGGATCTTGAGCTGCTGGATGCCCCGTCGCCCCAGCACTACGAGTCCGAGATGGTCGACAAGTTCAGCCAGGTGCGACAGGTCCTCTATGCCAAGAACGTGTTCTCGAACGACCGAGGCGAACGGGCGGGCATTATCGGCGCCTTCATCGACATCACCGAGCGCAAACGAGCCGAAGCGGAACTGGCCGAACGAAGCGCGGCGCTCACCCGCGCAAATGCAGAGCTGAGTCTCGCGGCGAGCGTTTTCCACGAATCGGTGGAAGGAGTCCTGGTCACTGATGCCGAGAGTACTATCCTTTCGGTCAACCCCGCCTTCACTGAGATCACCGGGTACACGGCAGCCGAGGCGATAGGCCGTAAGCCGCGCCTGCTGCGCTCCGATCGCCATGACCGCGAGTTCTACCGGTCCATGTGGGACACGTTGATCAAGGACGGCCGCTGGCAGGGCGAGATCTGGAACCGACGCAAGAGCGGAGAAGCGTATCTGGAGTGGCTGACCATCAACCGTATTATTGATGCCTCGGGCCGGCCCGTTCGCTATGTTGCGGTCTTCCACGACATTACCGAGATGCGCAGCAAGGACGAGCGCATCCGACATCTCGCCTTTCACGACGCGCTGACGGGACTCCCGAACCGGTCCCTGCTGCACGATCGGCTGGAACACGCACTGGCCCGGGCCAAACGCGAGGGCCGCCGGCTGTCAGTGTGAGGTAGCCTGATAAAAATGGACACTCCAACTTGGTACACTAACCGAGAAGGAGGAATCATGAGAAAGCTGCAGCAATACACGCCGGAGTTTCGTGCCGAGGCGGTCAAATTGGTGTTGGAGCAAGGGTTGTCGCAAGGGGAGGCAGCGAAGCGGCTGGCCATTTCCAAGGGGACATTGGCGAACTGGGTGGTGGTGGCCAAGGGGAAGGCAGGTGCTGCGGCTCCCGGGGCTCGTTCGGCGGCGGAGTTGGAAGTTGAGAATGCCCGGTTGCGCAAGGAGTTGGCGGAAGCCCGCATGGAACGTGACATTTTAAAAAAAGCGACGGCGTACTTTGCCAGGGAGTCGCTGCCCGGTACGCGTTCATGAAGCAATGGCGACTCCAATTTCCGGTCGAGGTGATGAGCCGCCTGTTCGACGTCTCGCGCAGCGGCTTCTATGCCTGGCTTGGGCGAGCACCCTCCCGTCGTAGCCGGGAAGACGAACGCCTCAAGGTGGCCATCAAGGCGGCCCATCAGCGCAGCCGGGAGACCTATGGCATACGTCGCTTGCAGCCTGAGCTTGCGGCCGATGGCTTTGTGGCTGGCCGGGATCGCATTGATCGGCTAAGGAAGGTGCTCGGATTGCGCTGCCGGCAGAAGCGAAAATTCAAGGCGACGACGAACTCCAACCATGACCTGCCGGTGGCGGATAACTTGCTGGAGCAGGTCTTTGAACCGAGCGCGCCCAACCAGGTCTGGGTAACGGATATAACCTACATTCCGACGGGCGAAGGCTGGCTATACCTGGCAGGCCTCAAGGACGTGTTCACGTGCGAGATCGTCGGCTATGCGATGGGTGAGCGCATGACGAAGGAACTGACGGCCCATGCGCTTTTCCGGGCGGTTCAGCAGAAACGGCCGTCCGCCGGGCTGATCCACCACTCGGATCGCGGCAGCCAATACTGCGCCCACGATTACCGCGTCGCTCTTGCGCAGTTCGGCATGAGGGCGTCGATGTCCCGAAAGGGCAACTGTTACGACAACGCCCCCATGGAGAGCTTCTGGGGCAGCCTGAAGAACGAACTGGTGCATCATCGCCGCTACGCGACCCGCGCAGAGGCAGAAGCCTCCATCCGCGAGTACATCGAGATCTTTTACAACCGCCAACGGCGTCATTCGCGCCTGGGCTACGAAACGCCGGCTGTGTTTGCGCACAAATTCAGCAGACAACAGGCCGCCGCTTGAGTCGGCAGTGTCCACTATTGACAGGACACCTCAATCTACGCGTGTGCGGCCGGTGATCCTCATGGTGCGGCAACTGGCGGATCAACCTGCGACTGACCGCCCTGGCGTGTCGCTCGCGTTGGGCGTCCGGCAGGTCTCACAGGGCGGAGCAGCCCGTCGAATGTACGGCCTGGAGATGACGCGACCGTTCGGTGCTGGCACGGTGCTATCGCCGCTCACGGCATCCAGAAAGCTGCCCTTGCGTTTTCCATCCGTCCGCGATCGGCAACCGATATGGAAATCTCATCCTGTGCCACGAACTGTCGCCCGCGCTCCCGCTAGGCCGTCCATTTGCACGGTTGCTTTACTCAGAGCCCCCGCCGCATGAGCTACGTGCTCATCAGCCTGACGCGTCCTTCACCGCTTGCGGGAACCGGTCGCATTAACGGAACCTCCGCACCTTTGCTATAACCCAAGCACGCGCCGCAACCCCAAATTGTTTCTGCCACCGGAGGTTCCCATGTACATCGACGCCATTGTCATCCCAGTTCCCCGTGTCAACCTCGACATCTATAAGCGCATGTCCGCCGAATGGGGCAACGCCCACCTGCGCCACGGTGCTTTGTATTACTCCGACGCGATCAGCGACGACGCTCAACCGGGCAAGATTACGTCCTTTCCCCAGGCGGTGCAGCTCAAGGACGGCGAGGTGATCGCGTTGGCGTGGGTCGTGTATCGGAGCAAGGAGGATCGCGATCGCATTAGCAAGGCGGTCATGGAGGATCCGCAGCTCAAGGAGTCGATGGATCCCTCGAACATGCCCTTTGACGGCAAACGCATGTTCTGGGGTGGCTTCGAGACCATCCTCGGCCTATCGGCAGGCCAGTGAGCTGCATGATGGAGAGTGGCGAGCTGCCCCTGAAGCGCGGGTGGCAGAATAACGGCCGTTCTCACCGGTTGGGGGGATGTTGGCTCCCTACGCGGATGCGGTCCTATGCCGATGGCGAAAGCTGGCCTTTTGTGCTTTTCGCTGTCTCGGTCGCGCGCTCCCGAGCAAGCGAAGAAGCAAACCGGCGGCCCGAAAGCCAGCGCCAATGCACGACTCCGGGCCTTGTATGCCCAAGAGGGCAACAGTGAACAGAGAGAGAAAAACGGCGGAATGCGCGCCTGGAACGGCGACTTCGGGATGGGTCCGGTCAAGAGGCCAAGGCGCGAAACCACACCAACACTGCCGTTGCGGGCAGAAAATTTCCCAACCGAGAAGGGTTGGGAATTTGGTAAATGGTGGTGGAACACGGAACCGAACCCGCGTCCGTCATCTGAACAGGAGTACGTCCGCAAGTCTACAGTCCCGGTTTTGGATCATTTGGCCGTTTGCGCGGACATTCGCAGGATCGGGTGGACAGCCAGAGGCGATGCGTTCGATGTGAGCAACTGGTAGCCACTCGCCAACCGAGTCCTCGGACAGGAGGGCAACAATCGCAGACAATGCACTTGCAGAT
>JAJYDT010000133.1 GCA_021777335.1 Pseudomonadota bacterium
GGTAAGCGATGCCATCTATTGGTTCGCTCGCGAGGACACTTGTGGTAACTAAACCGGTATTCCCGCCGAAGCCCACCACCCGATTACGAAAATTAAGTCCCGCGTAGAGGCCTTGCTCACGTGGCGGGAGGTTGATGTTACCCACAGGAGTGCAGTGGGTCACCTCCGCTGGATTGTGAGTCACTCGTACCTGATTGGCGCCGGGCGCAGCAACAATTGTGGCGCAGCTCACTAGGGCGCCGCTGCAGCAAATTACGACGACGCTACCAAGGAAACGCTGCATAAAGGCTCCTTCAATCTCCAATCCTGATTAGAACTCTACAGTTACAGAGTATATACGGACGCAGGCCGGTCCCAACGTTTACCGGCGGTCAGTCAATAACTGACTGAAAGAATTGGCGAAATCTTGATTTTGAGGGTGTTAACGATCTCGGCCTCAGCAGGTGGCATTATGATTCGAGAACGAATCTCCGGGGTGCGTGACGATGCGCGCAGGGAAGCTGGTTTTGCGCAGCTGATGGATCACCTGCCGCCGATGGAGTTCGAGCGCTGTGTGGCGCGGTACGGTGGCAATCACAAAGTCAAGAGCTTCACGTGCATGGACCAGTACCTGTGCATGGCGTTCGCGCAGCTGACTTTTCGAGAGAGTCTGCGCGACATCGAGGCGTGCCTGCGCTCGCAGTCCGAGGGGCTCTACCACATGCGTATCCGCGGCCGGATCTCCCGCAATACCCTCGCCACCGCGAACGCCACGCGCAAGTGGCGCATCTACGCCGAGTTCGCTCAGCGTCTGATCGGTATTGCTCGCAAGCTGTATGCCGAGGAGCCCTTCGGGTTCGATTTGGCGAACACCGCCTACGCGCTGGACTCCACAACGACCGATCTGTCGTCGTCGCCGTTCCCAGGGGGCGCCGTTTCGCTCGACTAAGACCGCGGTGAAAATGCACACGCTGCTGGACATGCGCGGCAACATCCCCAGCTTCATTCACATCAGCGACGGGAAGCTCCACGACGTCAACATCCTCGATCCGCTGATTCAGGAAGCCGGGGCGTTCTACGTGATGGATCGCGGATATATCGATTTCGCAAGACTGCATCGGCTGCACCAGGCGGGCAGCTTCTTCGTCACGGGCGCGAAGAAGAACACGGATGCGCAGCGCCGATACTCCCATCCCGTGGATCGATCCGCAGGCGTGCGCTTCGATCAGACGCTCGTTCTGCCGGGCTACCGTTCTGCCAAAGGAGTGCCCGCAGCCGCTGCGCGGTGTCCGCTGCAAGGACCCGGAGACCGGGAAGTGACTGCTGTTCATCACCAACAACACTGCGTTGCCGGCGCTGAGCATCTGTGCTCTGTACAAAGCCAGGTGGAGCTCTTCCTTCGCTGGATCAAGCGGCATTTGAGCGTCAAAGCCTTTTTTCGGCACTACCGAGAACGCCGTCAAGTCCCAAATCTGGATCGCCGTGTCGGTTTACGTTCTTGTGGCCACTGTGCGAACGCGTCTCGAAGCCTCGGCTCAACGGTACTGGAGAGAATCCCATCCCATCATCAAGCATCGCAAAGCGTCCGCCTTCAAGCAGTACGCTGCGCCGATAGATGCTGCTCGCATGCCGCGCCGTCCGCGAGTGACGCGAGCTAATGGTGTCCGTCCTTATGGTTACCGTCGACGAGTTTCGTGTGCTGATCATCATGCAACGAACACTGATTCGCGCTTTTGGGATTTGGCTATATGCGATCGTAGCAGATTGTCCCGCAATCCTGTTGGAGGGTGCTGTCCTGAGCGGAAAGGTGGGGATGTGAGGAGAGGGCGGAGTTTTTGAATCGCTTCAGCGAATCGCAGCGTGCTCTCCGTCCAGTGTGCTGCGGCGGGCGTTCGCGGCTGCGACCCGGAGAAGACGCGGGTTCCGTCCATCTAATCCACGATCTCTTGCGGTCCGCTTGACGGATGTGTCCTTCGCGGCCGGCGGTCTGCGGGTAATCCCGTACAAGAATCGCCAATGACACGACCACGGCCAACGGTAACAATCCGTGCGGACAGGCTATATGTCGATGGATTCAACCTCTCCCGCGAAGCGACCGCCAAGGAGCTGCTCGTGGCGGCTCACCAGGAGATCGCGAGGCGGTTTCGGCAAAGTGCTAACGTGAAGTGAAAGCAGACCACCGTCCCGGCGTGGGTTGCGCGGCTTTGCCGCGTAGGGCGTAGCCCGGAGGGGCAAAGCCGCGCTGGGCGGTGTATGTCCAGGCCAACACCTTCACATTATCGTCCTTCTTGCGCTCCGTCAGTTCGTGGCTCTCCCCACTGATCTGCGCGTGGTGCAACAACCGATCGCTCGGCACCGCGATGAGCGGTGTGGTCTACTGCGTGCATCGAAATTGCGGGTCAATTTTTTCGCTGGAACGCGGATGACACTTGGCGATGACGTGGAAGAGCGGGTTGCCGAAGGACAGTCTGGGTGAGGCCATTCGCCACGCGTTGACGCGCGATGCCGCATGCGGCATATCAAGCGCTGGGCCGCGTTGATGAAATTTCATGAAGCTTGGCGCCCAGAGGCATCAAATAGCGTTGCAGAGCGCCGCATGAGGGCGGTGGATGTCGGGAGAAGGGCTTCCCCCTCCTCGGATCTGGGCGCGCCGCTGCGATCTCCTGTTCACTGGTCGAATCGTGCAAGGCCAACGGCATTACGGACGGGTTCCAAAGAGTCCGCAACCGAGCTCGATGACTGAGCGCTGACCGCGCTCTCGGGGCAGGGCTGTTCGACCACCGACCGTCTCGCGGCAATCAAGGCATCAATCCGTCGAGGACTACTGACGAATAATCTCGAATACCGTTCCGCAACCTGGGCCGAGTTCCCTTCCCGTCGGACAATTCTCGCCGCCTTGGGAGGTTGTTCCGTAAAGATTGTCGGCACGATCCATCACCGGGGTACCTTCGGGCGTCTGTCCATCGCGGCCACCCTTGAACCGATACAAGGTGGTCTTCGTAAGGCTCCCAGACGCGATTTTGAAAACAGTGCCGCAGCCGTACTCGGCGCTACAATTGCCGCCGCCTGCGGTTGTGCCATACAGGTTCCCGGCACTGTCCATGACCAGCCCATCAGGCTCCATGCCGTCCCTGCCGCCCTTGAACCGATACAAAATGCTCTCCTTGTCGGTTTCCGCTGCAATCTCGAACACGACGCCGCAACCCCCAGCATCGATGCCGGGGCTACTGCCGGCATTGCAGAATCCGCCCCCGAACTGTGTGGTCCCAAAAAGATCGCCTTTCCTGTCAACGATCAAGTTGCCATCCGGGGTACTACCGTCGTCGCCGCCTAAAAACCTATGCAGCGTCTTCTCCTTGTGAGAGCCCGCCGCGATCTCGAATACGGTGCCGGTGAATCGGTGCGATAAGTCAGTGGCCCAAGTCATGCCGTACAGGTTCCCATGCTGATCCATCACCAAACGGCGCCTGGGAAAACCATCTAGGTTTCCACCCCCGGTGAACGTGTGTAGAACAACGGCTCTGCGGGTGCCGGCGGGAATCTCAAAGACGGTGCCGCATCCGTAGTGGCCGTTGGGGCACGTACCCGTAGATGTCGTGCCGTAATGATTACCGGCGGCGTTCATGATCACGCCGCCCGTTGGCCACGAGGCGCCGTTCGGGAGAAAAGACCAGAGGATAGTTTCGGCATGAGCCCGATCAGAAATTTGGAACGGCGTGCCACAGAGCGTCTCGCATCGGGTCACTGCCCCTGCGGCGATCTCGAACACGGTCCCGCAGCCGGAAGCCACCCAGCGAGTGCAGTTTGGGCCACCGAATTGGGTGGTGCCATAGAGGTTGCCCGTACTGTCGAAAATCAGGCCGGAACCCGGATTATTAACCCGGCGTATAACTACTGGACAATACGACGGCATGATGCGATGATGGGGCAATGCCGAACAAACCTGATCGCCGAAGCGCAAGTACGGATGTTCGCCTGGAGTTGCGCCGACAGATGTTGATGCTGCGCGAGCAAGGCAAGACGCACGTGGAGATCGCGCAGATCACCGGCTACACCCGCTCGTACGTATCGACGATGCTCAAGCGCCTGGAGGGGACTCCGCAGATGCTGGAAGGTATGTCGCGTGGGGGGCGTCCGCAGGGCAGCCTTCGAGCACTGTCGGCGAAGGAAGAGCGTCGGGCTCAGCAGTTGATCTGTGGCAAATGTCCGGATCAGCTGTCGTTGCCGTTTGCACTGTGGA
>JAJYDT010000134.1 GCA_021777335.1 Pseudomonadota bacterium
CCCCAGTCCAGGGTACCCTTGCTTGCGATGATGGCCAGTTTTTTATTCGACATGTGAACGCTCCTGTTGACGATCCGTCAACGCTAGGCTTTCTTGCGGATTAGGAATGTGTACTCCCCGTTGGTTTCAGCAGATTCGATCAACTCGTTCCCGGTCTGCTTCGCGAACGCCTGAAAATCCTTGACCGCGCCGGGATCAGTCGCAACGACACGCAACGTCTGACCACCCGTGAGATCATTCAAGGCTTTCTTCGTCCGCAGAATGGGCAGCGGGCAATTCAGTCCCCGAGCGTCCAATTCTTTATCAAAACTACCCATGATTCCTCCTTAAGTGTTTACGCTTCACGAACCACGCCTATATGCTAAATACTTCGACCACACCAGCGGCGATTAGTCCCGACCAGTCATCGCATCGGCACGGGCTCGAATCCTTGAGGAATACGGGGAGATCCAAAAACCACCGGACTCACGGCACGGGACATCACCATGCCGGACCCAATACCGATAAAGCCGCTGGCCGATTGTAGGCACGTTAGTGCCCCGGCGACAATATCAAAACAAGGGTCAGAGCGATCAATCACGCCAGGTTGCCGCGTGCAGCCACCTCTACAGAGACAGAATGTGACCGATCGGCATCAACGGCGAACTTCATCGTCTCGTTTCCCGACGCGCCCGGGCTTGCTTCGCCGAGGCAGCGATCAAGGGCATCTCATTCATCTGCCCTTCAACTTCCTCGTATATATCAGTAATTTATTAAATTACTGATTAACATAACTGACTTTAGACAGTGGCGGACTGCAGGTCAAGGGTCTGCTGCCGAACGGTAGCAAGGAAGCGGCGTTGTTTTAGCGTTGTTTTTGGGGCATACCCACCGTATAGTTCCGGCCGCCCTAAACCTCTTCTCAAGGTTATAAGCAAGACCATTCCCAAGCCGTTGGGATTCAAGGATCTCGAGAGAGGTCCGTGATCCGTAGGAGACAAGTGTGAAAAAAGACGAGTTCAAGATTCATACCCGTTATACCGTAACCTTGCGGGACCAGGGACGTCTCAAACCGGCGAACCTCTACGTCTACCGCCTGTACGACACATTCATGATCGCGCGGCACACCGATCAGGCGGGGCTGCTGTGCAAGCTTGCCTATGACGACGTTGTCAAAATCGTCAAGGAACAACCCGTGCCGCCAGAGGACCAGTTCCGCATTCCAGAGGCTGTGCTGAAGGAGAACAATTGGAGCGAGCGCACGATCATGGAGCATTACTCGACCTCGCCACATATGGGCAAGTAACAGCTCCACATTATCGCGTCAGAGGCAGACCCGTGCTTCGCGCGCTTGCCTGCCAAACCGTCATGGTGCTTGGCGTGCTCTTCCTTGGAACCGCAGTCGCCAATACCCTGAACCTGCCTGATCTCGGCGACCCAGCGCGCGCCGTCGTTTCGCACCGGCAGGAGCGTGAACTTGGCGCGGCATTCATGCGTCACGCACGGCGCACCCTGCCAATCGTACACGACCCCGAGCTCGAATCTTACATCCAGAGGTTCGGCGACCGACTGGTGCACGCAAGCGACGACCCAAAGGGTCATTTCCATTTCTTCATCATCCGCAGCCCCATCATCAACGCCTTCTCCGTCCCCGGGGCTTACGTCGGTATCAACAGCGCGCTCATCCTCGACACCCGCAACGAAGACGAACTCGCGGCAGTGCTTTCGCACGAGATCGCGCACGTCACTCAACACCACATCGCGCGCATGCTTGCGCGCCAGAAGCGCCTGTCTTTGCCCGCAATGGGCGCCATGCTCACGGGTATTCTTCTGTCAGCGGCGCAGCCCGATGCGGGCGGTGCGCTGCTCACAACGACATCGGCCGCGGTCGCGCAGAATCAACTTGATTACAGCCGGCGATACGAGGAGGAGGCAGACCGGGTCGGCATTGAGACGCTCGCACGCGCAGGCTTCAATCCACGGGCAATGCCGGATTTCTTCGAACGGCTGCAGAACTGGAGCCGGCTGAACGATGCTGGGGCACCGCCGCCTTTCCTGCAAACCCACCCGGTAACGAGCCAACGCATCGCGCAATCGCTCAACCGGGCGAGCCAGTACCCCAATCAGCCATTTCAGGACGATCTTGCCTATGAGCTGATGCGCGCGCGACTCACCGTGGATATGGCGGAAAACAGCCACGAGGTGCTGCGCCAGTTTAAGATCGATCTGGCCTATCACCAGTACCGCTTCCATCAGGCAGCGGAATATGGCGAGGGTCTCGCCAGACTACAACTCGGTGAGTTCAATCGCGCACGCCGGATCGCGCAGACGCTCGTCGCGCGCCACCCCGATGTGCTGGCCTACCGTGTCATGGAGGCCGAGGTCGCAGGCGCCGCTGGCCACTATGCTCGGGCACTGTCCCTATATCACGCGGCGCTTCAGCGTGATCCCGACTCCGCGTCCCTGCTCGAACTCTACTCCGGGGAGTTGCTGGATACACACCATCCACGCACGGCCGCGCGCATACTCATTCGTCTGCTTCGACGTGACCGCCATCGCGCACGGGCTTACCGCATGCTCGCGCGCGCCGCCGCCGATACCGGCGACATGATGACACTGCATCGTGCACTGGCGCGCTATTACTATCTTGATGACCGCGTCGGCGAGGCCATGGAACAGCTGCATCTTGTGGCCTCCCTGGCCAGCAAACGCAATGACCACTATATGCTTGCGCGCGTCACCGCCCGCATCAGGCAGATCAAACGACGTCAGGCAGAGACGCCGCCGCTGCCAAATTGAGCCTCCTTAGGGAGGAAACGGCATGGTACCTGAAAAGCGACACTACGCCGATCTGGCGACCACAAATGGCGGATGATCCATCTTCGCGACGTCGCCTCGAGATTCCGCTCGGCAAGAAACTACTGGACTGCCCGTGCTCCCGCCCCAAATTACCCCGGACACGTGCTCTCTGGCCGACCTGAGATCCCCAAAACACGTGGCCAGCCTGAATGCTGGCTTTTGCAACTTCCACGGCCAGCGGGAAGCCAATCGCGCGCAGGCTAACGTCTTCACCCATCAGATCACGCCCTTTAACCCGCCAAAAGTACCAAAGCACCCAAGCCAGTCGGATCGTTCTCCATGGGGTGACAAACAGCGACCGGCGCATCCACATCTCGGTGGCGCAGGAATATCTCGATAACGATCCTCGCAAAACCGTGATTCCGCAGGCTGTCGGCGACGGGCTTTTACCCCGAAGGGATTTGAGAGCTCCCTGGCAGATCGTGCCGAACCCACAGGGCTATCGCTGGGACCGTGTTATTCGTGTTATTAATGAAGCGTGAGCATGCTACGGCTTTATAAAGTCCTGTTACTGTCACATCACGGCAGCCCTCAAAAGACGCCAGACGTTCTTCTAGTAACGATCTGCGTCTGGTCAACCAACAGAAAACACGATAGTTCTGGACCTGTTCCATGAACGCTGAACTCCGGGATCCGTCGTCCGTGATCCGTACCCCCGGGAACAGCGCATGCATGTATAAGCCTTGACCCCATCCGACGGACGCGATAAAAGTCGGATTATACGTTTTGGAATAAACTGTCAGCACGGGCTGTCTAGCTGTTTAAGAACCCCCGAACAATGGGGGCGGTACACCGCCTACTAAGGAGCCGTTGATGCGAATACCCGTGAGTGCCACCCTGCCAGCCATTATGTGTCTGCTAGCGGGTCTTATCTACGCGCCACCGACCTTCGCTCTGGGGCGCGCACCTTCCCCCGCCGAGTGCAAGACAAAACCAAGTAATCCGGTCATCCAAGGGGGTTGTCTTGTCATCAATAAGAGGCTGGGCAACTGCGTTGCGTGTCACGTGATCGCAGGCACGTCCATGGACGGTAACGTCGGCCCGGCGCTACACGACGTACAACACATGGTATCGAGCAAACAGGTGTTGTTTGAGCAAATCTGGGATCCGGAAAAACGGGCCCCAAACACGGCGATGCCGCCGTTTGGCAAAAACCGGATCCTGACGAGACAACAGATCACAAAGATCGTGGATTTCCTCTGGACCATCTAAATAAATTCGCTGCTAGGAGACCCTGGTGACCAACCGCACACGCAGACAATTCCTTAGGGGGGCCGGGATCGCCTCCCTGATCGGCCTCGGCGCAGGCCTTGGCCTGGTCCGCCCGGCACAGGCGCTCGCGCGCACCTGGCCCGGGGCGGCC
>JAJYDT010000135.1 GCA_021777335.1 Pseudomonadota bacterium
TCCTGACCATGTCGCTCACGTCGCCCAGCCGCACCATGGGTTCCCTCTTCGATGCTGCCGACACGATTCTCGTGCAGCGACTCTCGCAGATATCCGGCGTCGCCCAGGTTCAGCTCGATGGCGCACAATCGCCAGCGGTACGCATACGCACGCGGCCGGGAGCGCTGGCACGCGCCGGACTGACCGCGGCAGATGTGTATACCGGGGTAAAAGACGCAAACAACCTCATGCCGATCGGAGAACTGGACGGCAGACATGTGTCCGATTTCCTGGCTATCAACGGGCAGCTACAGACCGCCGCCGAGTACCGCAACATCATTCTGAAGGCGGACGGCCCTTCGCTCGTCCGTCTGAGCGAAGTCGCATCGGTGATCGATGGCACCAGCAACGCCCAGCTCGCTGCATGGGAAAATACAACGCCTGCGGTACTCATCACCGTCACCAAGACGCCGGAAGCCAACGTGATCGCGACCGTTGACCAGATCAAGACTCTTCTTCCAGAGATCCGGCACTGGCTGCCGCCGGACGTGAATCTGTCGATCCTGACGGATCGTACCGTTACCATCCGTGCCAGCATCGCCGATATGGAGGTGACACTCGGCATTACGCTGATCCTTGTGCTGGCGGTGGTCTGGATGTTCATGCAGCGGGGTGCTCCGACCGTTGCGGCGGCCATCACCCTTCCGCTGTCGATCGCTGGATCTCTTGCGGCCATGTGGGCACTCGGATTTTCTCTGGACAATTTTTCGTTGCTCGCACTGACCATCTCGGTGGGCTTCGTTGTCGATGACGCGATCGTCATGATCGAGAACATCGTCACTCAAATCGATCGTGGTACGCCGCCAGTGGAAGCGGCAATCAAAGGCGCACAGCAGATCGGCTTTACCGTCATGTCCATCACTTTGTCCCTGATTGCGGTGTTCATTCCGCTGACGCTCATGCCGGGGCTTGTGGGAAGATTGTTTCACGAGTTTGCCGTGACCCTGACCGTCTCGATCGCGGTATCGGCGCTTGTTTCCCTGACCGTCACACCCATGATTTGCGCCTATTTCATGCGGCGCAGAGAACCGACACAGCATCGCTCGCGGTTCACGACACTGTTTGATATTGCCTACCGGAAAACGGTCGATGCATACGCGCGGAGTCTGGACTGGGCACTGACCCACCGGTTACTCATGCTCGGGCTCACGCTGCTCACCGTAGTGATGACGGTGGTGCTGTACATAAAGGTTCCTAAGAGTTTCCTGCCGGAAGAGGATACCGGCCTGATCATCGGGAATACCATTGCGAGCCCCGGCATATCTTTTGAATCGATGAAGCGGTTGCAGCGCAAAGTGGTGTCCGTGCTGTTGCGTGATCCGGCGATTGCGAATGTGAGTTCGAGTGTCGGCGTGGTCAACGGATTTTCGACAGCAAACCGCGGGAAACTGTTCATAGAACTCAAACCAAGGGATAGGCGCAACGTATCCGCTCAGGAAGTCATTGCGCGCCTCAGGCCAAGGCTTGCACACATCACCGGCATCGAGACCTATATGCAGGCGGCTCAGGACATCTTCATCGGCGGTCGCGCCGGAAACGGCGAATATCAGTTCACGGTACTCGACCCATCCATCTCCGACCTCGACAGGATAGTGCCAAAAATCGAGACACGGCTGCGCCAACTAACGGAGATCACCGACATTTCTTCGGATCAGGACCAGAGCGCACCGCAGATAACAGTAGATATCGACCGGGCAACCGCGGCCCGGCTCGGCGTTTCAGTTGCGTCAATCGATGCGGCGCTCAACAACGCTTACGCGCAGCGCCAGATTTCGCGCATCTACGAGGAGCAGAATCAGTACCAGGTCATACTTAAGGTGGGCACGGCTTTACAGGAGTCTCCGAACCAGCTGGACCGTCTGTATGTTCCAGGCACCAATGGTCCCGTTCCTCTCCGGTCCGTGGCGCATTTCGAACGCAGCGCAGCGCCGCTGTCGGTGCGTCATGACGGCCAGTTACCCGCCGGAACGATCAGCTTCAATCTCGCACATGGTGTAGCGCTGGGCTCAGCGGTCGAGCAGATCAAGAATGCCGTGGCAGGCATGGAACTGCCGGACGGCGTCCGCATTTCGTTTTCCAGCAATGCAAAATATTTCCTTGAGTCGCTGTCAGCCGAGCCGCTGCTGATCTTGGCGGCCCTGCTGGCGATCTATATCGTGCTCGGTGTTCTCTACGAAAGTCTGACACAGCCGCTGACAATTCTCTCCACTCTGCCGTCCGCTGGAGTCGGGGCACTGCTGGCGCTGCTGATCACGGGCATACCGCTGTCCGTGATCGGAGTGATAGGAATCTTCCTGCTGATGGGCATCGTCAAGAAGAACGGCATCATGCTAGTGGATTTTGCGCTCGAAGCCGAAAGGAAGCGTGGTCTGAACCCGGAGGCTGCGATCCGGGCTGCCTGCCTAGAGCGCTTTCGTCCCATCATGATGACGACGCTCGCTGCGATTCTGGGCGCCCTGCCGCTCGCCCTGGCGGTTGGCACGGGACATAATCTTCGGCAACCGCTGGGGGTATCCGTGATCGGCGGCCTGATCGTGTCGCAGGCCCTGACGCTCTATACAACACCGATCATTTATCTTGCGCTGGAGCGAAAAAACCGCAAATCCCGCCTGCAACACTCTGCGTCGCCTCTCGGCTGAACCGATCGCACAACCCAGACGCCGATTGCGCCAGTTGATCCGCGATGATCAAGACGGGGGAATCAATCCAGGCCTGTCAAGACTCAGGGTCGATACCCGACCCCGGCTTGTGCAACCTCATTGGAACCTTTCGATGACGCTACCCGCAGCTGCCGCGAGGAGATTCCGGCCGAAAAAGCAGCAGAAATGGGGATGGTGGAGCCAGGCGGGATCGAACCGCCGACCTCCTGCATGCCATGCAGGCGCTCTCCCAGCTGAGCTATGGCCCCGAAAGGAGCGGTACTTTACGTGCTACAGGCCATGCGGTCAAGCCGTTGCCGGGGTAACCCGTGACCTTCGCAATATTGACCCAATCTGTTAAGTCGGAAGCTGGGCCTGCGCAATCCCCAAGTGGCGTTCGCAAGCCTGTTTACTACGATTCTACAGCATCCAAACAGACATCGGGACCAAGCAACGGGAGGCCAGCGCCCTGCCCCACCCGCCCTGCCGCTGTCCCCATGTCACCGGCAGCACTCCTTGCCGGTCCCCGGTGCGACCGGAATCACTGCGACGCAAACCGGGGCACCCACGTGGTGTTCAGCCCAGCCCACACACGAAAATTAAGGCATGGTATCCATGCTGGCCCGCAGTTTTAGGCGCCCGCACCCGAATCAGCTTTTGCTTTCCTGGTCGGCCTTTGGGCTGGAAATTGCCGACGCCGGCACGCGCTTTTCATGAAGGTACTTTAGACCCCGGTCCAGACGCCTCAGCGTTCGATCGCGGCCCAGCAACGCCAGAGTCTGGTCGATCGGCGGCGACACGTCCCTGCCGGTAACGACCACGCGCAAGGGTTGCGCGAGCTTCCCAAGATTCAGCCCGTGCACATCGGCGACCTGGTGCAGAACGCCATGGATGGTTGCCGGCACCCAGTCAGCGAGACCGAACAGGGCGTCGCGCAAAGCCTGCAAGGCGGGCAGGCTTTCTGCCTTGAGGTGCTTGGCGGAGGCCTTTTCATCGTAGGTCTCGAAGTCCCTGTAGAAAAACACACTGTTGGCAGCCATTTCCGACAAGGTCTTGGCACGCTCACGTTGAACTTTTATCACTTCATGCAGGTCTGGCCCCGAAACCGGATCAATTCCCAGCCGTCCAAAATGCCAGCTCAGATGATGTGCGATATGCTCAGGGTCACTGGACTTAATATAGTGCTGGTTAAGCCAGAGCAGCTTTTCGGGATTGAACGCGGCGGCAGAGCTGTGCACATCATTGATGTCGAACATCTCGATCATTTCTTCGATCGAAAAGATCTCCTTGTCGCCGTGTGACCACCCCAGACGCACGAGGTAGTTGAGCAGCGCCTCCGGCAAAAATCCGTCCTCCCTGTACTGCATGACACTGACAGCACCGTGACGTTTTGATAGGCGGCTACCGTCGTGGCCCAGAATCATGGGCACATGCGCG
>JAJYDT010000136.1 GCA_021777335.1 Pseudomonadota bacterium
CACTGATCAGCATCCAGCGCGATATTGCCACGATCCGCAGGTCCTGTCGCGAAGGAATCGATGCGTACGCTATACAGGCGACAAGATAGGCCCAGCCAGCTTCACTAGCACGCGGCTCCGGCGCGACGTCAATGCTCCAGGTCATCAGCGCCAGCGCGATCGGCAGCAACGCCAGCGGCGCCAAGCCGATGAAGACTCCGTTGTACCAGCGCAGGTTCGTGCATTCAACGCTTCCCAAAATCATCTGGGCGCCGCTGCGTCTTGGCCACAACCTGAGACCCTTGGGGCGGCCGCCGAACAGAACGCCTGCTGCCCAGTGCGACAGCTCGTGAAAGAGCGTTCCTGGAAACACCACCACGGAAAACAGCGTGATCCGTAAACGCAGCAAACTGAATAGTGCGAGATAGCCGATTACCGCACCCAGGTACACGATTCCGGCACGCGAATACAGTGCGGTCCACGTGGTTCGAAGAGGTTCAATCATGGAAGACCCATGCTGGGCGGACCGCCTGCAACGAATCGAGTTGCAGTATTTTCGCACGAAACAGCGTGTGGCAGCGACCCTGGTGGCTGGTGGACCGTAGGGTGTTGGTCAGGAATGCAGTCCCAAGCAGTTCTCGGACGACGGTCCGTGTTTGCACGTCTCGGTCGACGTAACGTATCGGCATCAATTTCGCCATTCGATGTCTGGCAAAGCCACAACACGCCGCGCTCGAGGGTTTGCGACGGCCTGTCATTCGGTGGCGCTTGCGGTGCAATGATTAGCGGTGTCCTGAGTGTAAGACATAGTTGCCCGCAAACGTCCCCGCCCGGCAGGGGCGTGCAACGAACAGCTGATAAACGGGTGGTACAGGAATCCGGGCTGCTCCCATCCGCTGTTGGGCGGGGCAGGCACCGTGCGTCGAATACTGCGTTGGTTTACAGCGACCGGCATGTGGGCGGAGTCCGCCGCGTGAGTGCTCGGGCGATGCCGCTGCGCCTGCAACAGCCCGTCAAACGTCCAGCATCAGTTTCCGCGGTTTGGTCATACCGGCGATCTTGCAGGCTTGCTGGCCATAGCCGTAGGGAAAAAGCTCGTACAGATACTTACGGGTCGCTCTGTCCTTGCCCATCTTCTCGCCCATGGCCTTCAGCAGTACCCGCGCCTCGGGTACCGAGTGATGCACTTCATAATACCCCCGTACGAAATTCACCACTTCCCACCGCTGGTGTGTCATCTCCAGCGATTCGTCGCGGGCGATGTGTTCTGCGATCGCCCGGTCCCATAGGGCTGGGTCGAGCAGAAAACCTTCCTCATCGGTTTCCAGCACCTTTCCGTTAACCTCTATCGCCATTACCCAGGCCTCCTGATTATGACGCCGATAGGCAATGCACGGACCCGAAGGATCCATACTGCTTTCCGGCATCGTTTTATTCGAAAAACCCTCCCAGAGGTAAGAGGGGTTATCAGAATCCAGTATATGGGTTGATTGCCATTTGTTCACTACCAAAAATGGATATGCCATTCATGCGATTGGATATATCGTGGCTGGATACATTGTCAAGGGTGCGGATAAGCGCGACGATCCACTCCCTGCCGCACTTCAGTTTCCGCCTGTCTCGTGCAGACGACGGATCTCGCCGGTGGCCTCTGACAGATGCTCGAAACGGTGGCTGCCTCCGGGGTAGACGATAACCCGGGCACACTCTGAATAGAATTCTCGAGCAATTCGGTAGTCGAGAAGCACATCGCCCTCGTCCAACAGGACGAGGGTCGGCACACCGGGGTCGCAGCGGTCCTGTCGGAGGGATCCGAACGCCTGTACGTCTGCTGCGCTCAGCGTATATTCTTCGCCGGTCGCCGGGTTGTGGTTGTATCCAATGCAGCTCAGCAAATCGGTTTCCGGAGTCATAGCCGGATTGATCAGGACCATCGCAGCGCCAAGCGGGCGGGCAAGGTAGCGCGCGTAATGACCGCCGAGCGAGCTGCCAATCAGGACCAAACGAGAATCGTGCAGGCGACGGCTGTCCTTAATGTAGTTGCGCAGAAAATGCACCGCCTCCGCCGCACGATGTGCGGGGTAGGTGGGAGCCAGCACCGGAATTGGGTCGAGCGACTTGCGCAAAGCCTCCGCCTTGGCCGAAGCCCCGCCGCTGTTGAAGCCATGGAGATAAATAAACGTCGTTTTCGCCCCGTGTAATTCGCATCACCCCGGATTAAAACGACAACCGGCCGCGACGTTTGCGGAACCGTTCCGGGCGGTCGTCTTTTGCGTCTGACGCCGGCTGGAATGTACCCCAGGCCCGCAAGCCGGGCAATCATCATGCCAGCATCGGCATGGCGAGGGCGAGTGGGGCAAATGATCCGCGTTCGTCGGATTTTGCGGCAACGTCGCCCGGGTTGCTTCGGCGCCGTGTGCCCGCTCGTCCGGGGTTTCAAAACGAACGTCGCCGTTACCCGGTCCCGAAGCCTACCCTTGTGGCTCAGCACCTATAATCAATGAACCCTCATTATGGATACCCGACTCCGGGAAACGCGGCCATGGCTCAGGATATTCTGAAACGGCTCAGGCAGTCCATCAAGGAAAGGCGCTGCGCGCTTATGCGCTATGATGGCCAGCAGCACATTCGTGTTGTCGAGCCGCATGTGATCTACACGGACAAGGACGGTACGGTGCTGGTCGGTTGCTTCCAGACTCGGGGTCCCGGAAATGCGGGTACGCGCACCGCTACATGGCAGCTGCTGCAGTTGCGCGGGATCGAATCCGTGTTTCTACTCGACATCGAGTTCAAGGTTCGCGTCGACCAGGGGTTCAATCCGGAAAGTTCCGATTTCCAGCACGGCCTGATCGCGATCGTTGAGACTGCAGGCGCATCCTCGCGCATCATCCGCGGCAACAGATCGTCCACCATGCTCTGGAGTCAGGCACGCGGGTGGCTGTGGGGTGTGGGTTCGGTCATCGACCGGGTGTTGTCCGATCGGGGCGGGGATCCGCACGACCACTGAGGCTGCGGCTCACGGCTCCTTGCGCTCCTGTTCCACGGCCCATACGGCAGCCTCGACGCGCGAGCGCAGGTTGAGCTTCTTGAGCATGTGCTTGACGTGCACCTTCACCGTCCCTTCGCTGATGGCCAGTTCGCGCGCAATGAGCTTATTGCTCTTACCCTGTGCAATGCGTGCCAGAATTGCCTGCTCACGTGCTGTCAGGCAGACGCGTTCGGGCGTGGCTGTGCGGATATCGGTGCGCAAGGCGTGAGCCAGCATGGCGATCAGTCGGTCGCTGAGAACCACGTGTCCCTGGGCAGCCATCTTCAGATTTGCCAGCAGGTCCTCTGGTTCCATGTCCTTGAGCAGATAACCTTCGGCGCCGGCGCGGAGCGCGCTCACAACGTCTTCCTCGCTGTCGGATACCGTCAATACGATGACCCGAGAATCAAGATCGGCAGCCTTGATCTTCTTCAGCGTCTCGATGCCGTTCATATCTTTCATGTCTAGGTCAAGCAGAACGATGTCCGGATGCAGAGCTACCACAAGCTCATAACCTTCAGTTCCGGAAACCGACTCCCCGACGACTTCGAATATCTGGTCCATCGCGAGCAGCTGTGTGACGCCCTTCCGGAACAGAGGGTGATCGTCAATGATGAGTACCGTCTGGCGTGACTCGATTTCCATTCTCGCTCTAACCGACATGCACGCCCGGCGTGCCTTGAGGGGCGGGGCGACGGCTTGACGGCACGAAGCTCAATTCGACGCGTGCGCCGCCTTCGGTCCGATCGAAGACGCGCAGCATCCCGCCGAGGCGGCCGGCGCGCTCCTGCATTATGACGAGTCCATAGTGCTGCCTGCGCGCTCCCATGGCCCCTAGCCCGACTCCGTCGTCGTCGATTATCACCCGTGTTCCTCCGGATGCGGTGCACTCCAGTGATACATGTGCATGCTGTGCGCATGCATGGCGCACGACATTGGACAGGGCTTCGCGCACGATCTGCAGAACGTGGATCTCTTCGTTGACGCTGAGAGGGCAGTGCTGCAGATGGTTTACCAGCGCTATCTCGATCCCCCCACGGCTGCGAAATTCGGCGACTGTCTCGTCGAGTGCGGGGCCGAGGCCGCGGCCGTCCATTTTCAG
>JAJYDT010000137.1 GCA_021777335.1 Pseudomonadota bacterium
AGAAGACGATTGCCACGCCGCAGGGAGGAGTGCGCACGCGCAGCCTGATGCTGGCCGACCTGACGGTTGAAGAATCGGTGCGGCTTCAGCAGTGCGGTCTGGGGCCGGCGCGTCTGCTCGGGTGCGGACTGTTCATTCCGCACAAGGATGTCGACGAGGTGAGAGGAATCGACCGTTGACCGCTGCATCAGCCGCATAAGCGCCTCGGTGCCGCATGCCAGCGCCCGATGGCGATCGCAATCATGACCGTTGGTTTTGTTGTGAAACTCTGAAAATAAAGGGGGAAACCTTATGAGCTATGAGGTAAATGGAAAGTCACTGGAAACAACTGCGACCGGATTTCTGGCCAACCAGGACGACTGGGACAAAAGTGTGGCCGAGGTGATTGCTGCGTCTGAAGGTTTGACGCTGACCCAGGATCATTGGGACGTGATCGAGTATCTGCGCGACCAGTACTTCAATCATAACGGCGAATTGCCAAACAACCGCCATATGGTGAAGGGGATGCAGGAGATATGGTCGGACCGCAAGGTCGACTCGAAGACGCTGTTCGATCTGTTTCCGGGCAATCCCTCCAAACAGGCAGGCATGATCGCAGGTCTGCCTGAAAGCATGCGAAAGGGCGGATATTGAGAATCATCCGGTACGGCATGCGCTCCCGACCCGGACCGGGTCGGGAGCATTATGCTCCCGCTGCCTCGGGCTGGCTCCAGAAGCAATGTTCAAAACCTTAATCGATACCGCGACGCTGTCCGGATTCCTGGATGATCCGCAGTGGGTCATCGTGGACTGCCGGTTCACGCTCACCGATACCGAGGCCGGGGCGCGCGCCTATGCCGCGGGGCACATTCCAGGGGCGTGCTACGCACACCTCGACCGGGATCTGGCCGCGCCCGTCGCGCCGGGGACCGGCCGTCATCCGCTGCCGGACCCGGCGGTGCTGGCCCGGACCCTCGGGAGCTGGGGCATAGGGCGGGGCAAGCGGGTTGTGGTTTACGACGACAGCTTCGGCGCCATCGCAGTGCGCCTCTGGTGGATGTTGCGCTGGTTGGGGCACGACTCGGTGGCGCTGCTCGACGGCGGTCTGCCGAAATGGCGGCGCGAGGGACGTCCCCTGACCTCAGTCGCCGCCGCTTCCCGGCCGGTCGTGTTCGAAGCGCATCCCGACGACCGCCTGTGGGTCGCAAGCGAGTTCCTACGCGATGCGGTGGCGCGGCGTGAATGTCTGCTGATGGACGCGCGCTCCGAGGAGCGGTTCTGCGGGGATGTCGAACCGCTCGACCCGGTTGCCGGCCATATTCCCGGGGCGGTGAACCTGCCGTTCGAGGACAACCTTGGTATGAGTGGGGAATTCCTGCCGCCCGAGGACCTGCGTTCGCTGTACCTCGGATTGCTCAGCGACGTGCCGCCCGAGCGCGTCATCCAGATGTGCGGATCAGGGGTTACAGCCTGCCATAACCTGCTTGCCATGGAGCATGCCGGCCTGCGCGGAGCAAGGCTCTACGCGGGCTCCTGGAGCGAGTGGATCACGGACCCGCTCCGGCCGGTGGCCGTAAACGGGGGATGAGGGGGCGCCCGGCGCTGGCCGCTAGGCCGTGCGCCCGGCTTTTCCGGCAGGATGCGCCCCGTTCCGGGCCTGTCCTGCAACGGGGTCCCGTAAGCATTCCGCAGGGGGAAGGGAACAGGGTTTTCCTGCCGCCCCGGCGGGCGCGTGCCGCCATCTTATCTTCAGTGCCGGCCGGGACAGGAATGCCAGCTTGCTTCCCGCAGCTGTTCCTCGTCGAGTTCCCGCAGCCGTGTCGCCAGGATGTTCGGGCGCCCCAGGTAGCCCACGAGTTCCTGCGGGGCATCGCGGTTTACGACAGGTAGCCGTCCGACATTGCGCCGCAGCATGCGGGCGGTGGCGCTGCCCAGCGTCTCGTCCGCATAGGCAACGACGAGCTCGTGACTTCCGGCCTCCAGCACCGCGCGCTCAGCGGCGGCGTCCAAAGAGCGCAGGATGTCGCTGCGCGTGATGATGTCTGCCAGATGCCTGTTCTCATCCACGATCGGCAGGGCACGATGATGCGTGAGCGCCGGGTCGCCGCGCGCGATTCCGCCGGCCAGATCGGCTACCAGCATGCTCGCCGGAACGGTCGCGGGATTTGCGTCCATGACATCGCGTACGCGCAGCCTTTCCAGGGCGTCGACGCTGTATTCGCAATGGACTGCCGGTGCCGATGGATATCGCGGAGGCCAGGGGCTTGAGCAACGCCACCCTAGCTTCCACGCGGCTGCCGCCGATCAATATCGCCTCCAGAGCCTCGGGAATGCCGTGTCCGCGAATCTTTTCCGAGCCGTAGCGCGCCATGAGTCCGACGATCAGCCCACCCGCCACCGGAACCGGCACGATCCAGAGGCCGAAGACGCTTGCGGTCGGGGAAACGAGGGCGGACGAGAAGCGCGCGTAGAAGGCGAGATTGGTGATCACGCCGATGAGCTTGACCAGAACGTAGGCGGTTCCCGCGCCCGCCGCCCCGATCACCATTGCCATCGCCGCGAGCAACAGTACGCGGACGTCGCGGGTGAAGTCGGACAGTTCGTCCTTTGTCAGAGCGATTCTTTCGGCATTCGTTGCCATGTCAGGGACAGTCCGTATGTCGGAGGGAAGCCCGCGGCTGGAACGGGTACGGATGTCGTCCCTCGTGCGCCTTGCGCGCGGGCAGGGCACGCGCGGCGCGAATGTGCGCGCAGGGCTGGAGTGGTCATCGGATCAGGGTCCGGGCGAACGGTACGGCGCGCACTCCGAATGGGTTCATGGCATGGAAATTCCGCTTTCAGCATCTGAACACACACTAAAAAATATCGTAAGACGATATATAAGTATACAGCCAGGCATGCGGCTGCGAGCAACCGCCGGGAAGGGAGGGACGCTACCTCGCGAACAGCTGATCGGGATCGGCGAAGGCCTTGAATTCCAGGGCGTTGCCGCTCGGATCCAGCAGGAACAGGGTTGCCTGCTCTCCGATCAGTCCGCGGAAACGGATCCCGGGCTCGATGAGAAATTCCACGTCGGCTGCGCGCAGGCGTCCGACGAGTTCCTGCCACTGCGCCATGGAGAGCACGATCCCGAAATGCGGCACCGGGACGTCATGGCCGTCGACTGCGTTGCGCACCTGCACGGCGTCGGTGCAGGGATCGAGATGGGCGACGATCTGGTGCCCGTAGAGATTGAAGTCCACCCAGGTCCGGTCGCTGCGTCCCTCGGGGCATCCGAGCACGCCCCCATAGAAGGCGCGCGCGGCGCCAAGATCGTGTACCGGGAAGGCGTAATGGAACGGGTTCTGCATGTCCGCGTCAGCCCGGCGGCTAGCGTTTCCGGTCCAGACGCAGCGAGGCGGAGTTGATGCAGTAGCGCAGGCCGGTCGGTGCGGGACCGTCTTCGAACAGGTGACCGAGATGCGCCTGGCAGTGACTGCAGTGGACCTCGACGCGTTTCATTAACAGGCTCCGGTCCTCTTCGGTTGCGACATTCCCCTGGGCGAGCGGCTGCCAGAAGCTCGGCCAGCCGGTGCCGGAGTCGAACTTGGCCTGCGAATCGAACAACGCTGTGCCGCAGCAGACGCAGCGGTAGATGCCATCGTCCTTGCAGGCGTGATACTGTCCGGTGAAGGCGCGTTCCGTGCCTTTTTCGCGGGTCACGCGGTACTGTTCGGGGGTGAGTTGCTCCTGCCATTCGGCATCGCTTCTGACCACTTTTGTATCCATGGCATCCTCTCTTGCGCGAGACGTGTCGCGCACTGTCAGAATTCACTCCACATGCGCACCAGGTTGACGTAGGCCGTATTGACGCGTGCCGTCTCGGGCGCGTCCGGGGATTTCTCCAGCAGGGCTTCGCGCGCCTGATTGAGCTCATACAGCAGCTCGCGCCTCGCCGGGTCGCGCACCAGGCTTTGCGCCCAGGTCACGGCTACGAGGCGCTCACCGCGCGTCACCGGCGCGACGCGGTGCAGACTGGACGCGGGGTACAGCACGGCATCGCCCGCCGGCAGCTTGACGCTGTTGCTTCCGAAGGATGTGCGAATTTCGAGTTCGCCGCCATCATAGCGCGCCGGGTCATTGAGAA
>JAJYDT010000037.1 GCA_021777335.1 Pseudomonadota bacterium
GGGCTGTGTCGGTCTGCTGTTGAGTGGCACTGCCCAGGCAGCGTCAGTGACCGACCTTTTAAATGAAAATAATGCGGGGTTGCCGGCCATGAGCTATGGGACGGTGATGCTCAGCGACAACACCGGTGGCGGTGTCACGTTTACCGTGCAGCCAGAGAATCTTACGCCGGACAGTAACTTCGGTATCCAGAACTTTGGCTTTAATAGCGACCTGACCCTGAACAGTTCGAACTACACGCTGCCAACCGGGTGGACTTTTGTTACGCATGGACGGGATACGATGGCGGGATATGGCTCGTTTGACGATATCATCAGCGGAACTGGCTCCAATCGTCAAAGTCCTTTGAGGTTCTCCGTCAATATCGGCAATATCACGGACTATCAGTTTGCCAACTCCGACGGGAATTATTTCGCGACCCATATCGCTGATTTCTGCAATGGTAAACCGGGTAACAGCGGCTATTTTGCCTCGGATGTAACGCCAGTACCTGAGGCGAACGTCTGGGCGATGATGTCGGTGGGTCTCGCTGCGCTCGGCCTCCGGCTGCGCCGCAGGCGCGTATAACGTCCGGCTGCTAACCCCGCGTACCCGGTGTTTTCAGGGTACGCGGAGGGCCTGCTCAGTGAACCCAAACGTTCCGCGCCAAGTCTGGCGGCGGAAGTCGATACGCAGCCAGTGCGGTATGAACGCGGCGCCTTCGATCCGTTCATCGGGCGCCTCGGTCGACGGGTCAACACCTTCACGGTACCGATGCGCCCCTGGCAGACCCTCTGCTGGACCAATGGATTGAACGCCACCCCCTCGACCCGCGGAAATGTCCCTGCGTCCGGCGGCTTTTGCGGCCAGGGCGCTGGCCGTGTCGCAGATGATCTGCGCATGCGTCCCGCTGGACGTTTAAGCATGACCTGAATACCTTGGTTTTGCTATGCTGACTCCGCCTGCAGGCCCGTTCGTTCCATCACTCGAGAGATAACCATGAAAACAGCCGTACTGATTGCTGGCACGGTCGCGGTTACCGCGGTTTTGACAGTGCTCACGCTTGTTTATGGTGTGCCTGCGCTGAAGATGCACGATGCGGCGCAATCGGCCAGGGGGCCCGGGTCGGCCAGCGCGGCTCCCGCGGCCCGGCGGTCCATTGCGCCAGGGCGTTCCCGATACGGTGCCATGCCCGTGCGCCCACCCCAGGCATCGTTTGTAGCGATCCCGTGTGGCAACTGCGGGATCGTGCAGTCAGTGCGGCGCATCCGCGTGGCGGGCCGTCCCAGTGGGGGTGGAGCGATCCTTGGAGGCATCGCAGGTGCGGTGCTTGGTCATCAGCTTGGGCGCGGTGGTGGCCGGGATCTTGCGACCGTGGCCGGTGCCGCTGGCGGGGCTCTGCTCGGCAACCACATCGAAGAGACCGAGAATGCCCATTATCTATACGAGGTGACCGTGCTGCGGAACTCCGGGGGGATCACCGTCCTGCGCCAGTCGACCTATGTCGCGCCGGGGCGGCAGGTCCGCATTGAGGGAGGCCGCGCGATTCTCCGCTGATCAAGGATGCGTGATGCGCGCGTGGGCGCGCTGAAGCGCGATCAGCTGTGCGATACGGCTGCGGATCAGGCGACGCTCAAGGGCCGGGCCGGCTTTTCTCAACGAGGGGGGTGGCACCATCCGCTCAGCTTCGAGTTGCACCACGTGCCAGCCGAACTCGGTCCTGACGGGATGAGGGGAGATCTCGCCCTGTTTTAGCGCGGCGACCGCCGAGACGAAAGATGGCAGCATCTGGCCCTTGGTAAACCACCCGAGCTTTCCACTATTAAATGCTGCACCAGGATCGAGCGAATAACGCCTGGCAAGTACGGAGAAGCGGGCGCCGTGCTGAAGCTCTTGGATCAGCCGCTTTGCTTCCGTCCTGCTATGGACCAGGATCTGGCGTGCGCGGTATTCAACCTGTCCACGGCCCCGGTATTTCTTGGCGTAGGCTGCCTTGAGCTGAGCCCGGGTGACCGGATGATCTGTGAGGTAGCGTTTCACAAGCGCGCGCGCGAGGATGTAGTCCCGTTGCTGTGCGATCTCGAAATGCACCGCCGGGTTATTCTGCATGCCGAGCCTGCGCGCCTCTTCCGCAAGTATTACCGTATTGGTCATTTCCGTCAGCGCGAGCGCGCGTGCGTGCGCGGGATTGAGCGACGGCGGCTCGACACGGTTCCGTGCCCGCGCGTAATACTCGTAATCCTCTTCAGTGATGGGACGCCCGTTCACGCGGACGAGTACGGCACTGTGGTCAACGAACCGGTGACGCGTGCAACCCTGCAGAAGGAGCAGGCTGCCCACAATCGCAAGCAGGTATCTTGGATGCATGAACCGGCGCGTTAGTCGCACTTATTGATGAAGCGGTTATCGTGATCCTTATAGCTCATCCGGGGCAAGCGCGCGAATGCTGAGCGCGTGGATCTCCTGGCGCATGTCCGCAAGCGCCTCATAGATCATACGATGGCGTGCCACGGCATCTTGTCCGGAAAAGGCCGCCGCGACGATCGTTACCGCGAAATGGCCGCCCCCGCTGGCTGCCCCCGCATGGCCCGCGTGCGCGGCGCTCTCGTCGTGAACCTCCATCGCCTCAGGCCTCAGGGTCTGGCGGAGGCGTGTTTCGATGGCGTGGACGCGGTCGCTCATTCCGGCCTAGGGAAACGTCTTCTTGAAGGGTTTCACGTCAACACGCGCATAGACGCCAGCTTCGACATAGGGGTCCATGTCCGCCCACTGACGCGCATCTTCAAGCGATGGAAACTCGGCGACAATCAGACTCCCGGTAAAGCCCGTCTCGCCCGGATCCTCCGAGTCGATCGCGGGATAGGGGCCGGCCAGCAGCAGGCGTCCTTCGTTTTTAAGATGCTCGAGCCGCGCAAGGTGGCGGGTGCGCGCCAGCCGACGGAGTTCGAGGCTCCCTTCAATGTCTTCCCCCTGTATCGCGTACCACATCAACCCTTGTCCTTCTCCATGCGGTTCAGATAGCTCGCGATCACGAGCGCTTGAAGGATCGAGAATACGAGCGTCAGGGCGGTCGAGCCGAAGACCTTGAAGTCCACCCAGATCCGCTGGCGTGTGGCCGGGTCGAGACCCAGCCCGTAGAAGAACGCGATGTAAAGGTTGAGCGCCCCCGTCAGCATGAAGAACAGTCCCCAGCTGAGATTGATCCAGCCCCACACGGATGCCGGCAGTTCAAGCTTGCTGCCCAGCATGCGCTCAATGACTGTCTTTTGTCCGATCCACTGGCTCCCGAGGAGCACACCTCCGAAGATCCAGTCAACGATTGTGAACTTCCATTTGATGAACATGGCGTTATGGAACGCAAGCGTCATGCCGCCAAAGACTACCACGACCGCAAGCGTTACGAGCTGCGCCGTCTCGAACCGCCGGTGACGGTACCAGAACACCGCGACCTGGATAAAGGACGCAACGATACTGGCCGCAGTAGCGACATAGATGCCGTAGATCTTGAAGGCGACGAAGAAGACGAGTAGCGGGAACAGGTCAAAAAGGAGTCTCATCATGGTCAGTGCATTCTGTGCTGGGTCCATGCGGAAAAATAGCGGGCCATCACCTCCCGTACCGGCGCAGGGTAGTCCAGGGCTTCCATCTGTTGCATGCCTTCTTCAAAGAAGGCCCCCGCATCCTCCGGAAGATACCGGATGATGTCATCGAACACTTCTTCCATCATCTGCAGGTCATGCGACCGCGCGGCCACGATCCCGCGGTTCAGATTGATGAGCCGCCACGGGCGTCCGGGGTTGTTCTTTTCGAGATCCTGTTTGATCACCTCATCCGTGGCATGGATCACCTCGCCCATGAACTGTCCCATGCGCCTCAGGCTGTCCGCGGCCTGCACCGAGTTCGCCATGTCCGCGAGGGCATTGACCACAAGCTCAAGTGTACGCAGGTGTCCGCGGTGGCGAATCACCCAGTCGGCGATCGCGATCGCGAGTTTTCCAAACTCCCGTTGCAGGGTCTTTATTTCAAGCTGTTGCGTCCAGGCCACAAGATCGGCGGTGACACTTAGTGCGTGGTCTCCCAGTCCGTCGACATCATCTCCAACGACTGCGCCGCTCCTCCCTTGTTCGAGATCGAGTTTCGCCGCAATGACAAGGAACTGTCGGAGCGCTTCCACGAGCTGGGGCGGGGCCACTTGGTCGCTGGACACCGGGCCCTGTTTTGCATAGGCTGCCACGAGCTCCTCGGCCGTCTGCTGGAAGCGGTTCGATATTTCCTCCAAGGCGATGATGTGGTTCATGGTCGGTTAAGTTCGAGTCCCGGATGTTCAGGATGTGATGAAACGACATGTCATTGTACTATGATTTGCACACCCATACATATCACTCGGATGGCCTGCTGGCCCCCCGGGAGCTGCTGCGCGAGGCACAAGCAAGCGGTATACGCGGCATCGCGCTGACCGATCATGATGTGACGTCGGGTCTCGACGAGGCTTCCCGCTCAGCACGAGATTTCGGTGTCGAACTGATTCCCGGCGTCGAATTATCGGTCAGCTGGAGCGGCCAGACCCTTCATATTTTGGGCCTTAGGATCGAGCCCGGGAATCCGGCCCTGCAGGCCGGGCTCGCGCGGGTGCAGGAGAGCCGCCGCTTGCGGGCGCGGGCGATGGGCGAGCGGCTCGCCCGGCACGGCATCGAAGGGGCATACGAAGGCGCGCTTCGGCACAGCCGGGGTATCATTGTCGGGAGGACCCATTTCGCTCGCTACCTCGTCGAGCAAGGGCATGCGAAGGACCTCAGACACGCATTCACGCGGTATCTGCGCAAAGGTGCGCACGGTTACGTTGCGACGCAGTGGCCAGGACTTGACGAGGCGGTGACCTGGATCGTGGCTGCGGGCGGCCTTGCGGTCATCGCTCATCCCGCACGCTATCATCTCACGGCCGGCGCATTGCGCAGGCTCATCGACGAATTCAAGGCGGCTGGCGGCCTCGGTATCGAAGTCGTGTCCGGCAGCCACAGTCCGGAGGACGTCGAACGTTTCGCGCTGCTTGCGCAAGAATACGCACTGCTTGCCTCCGCTGGTTCCGATTATCATGGGCCAGGTGAGACGCGCACGGCTGTCGGCCGCCTGGCGGCGCTTCCTTCCGGCTGTGTACCGGTATGGAGCGCATGGACTGCCTGAAGCCAACGGCTCCTGCCGTGGCCCCATTGGCGGGAAAAGTCTGCCGATTCGGAGTATAGTGGCGTTTATGGCACAGTACTTCCGCGTTCACGCGGTCACGCCGCAAAGACGTCTCATTCGGGGCGCGGCGGACATCATCCGGGGGGGAGGGGTTGTTGCCTACCCGACCGACTCGAGTTATGCGCTGGGGTGCCATCTCGGTGACAAGGCAGCGGTCGACCGCATCCGGCGTTTGCGCGGTCTCGATGGCGATCATCCCTTTACGCTTGTCTGTCGTGACCTTTCCGAGTTGTCGTTGTATGCGCGTGTGGATAACCCGAGCTACCGCTTGCTCAAGGCGCATACCCCCGGTCCCTATACCTTTATTTTGCCGGCCACGCGCGAGGTTCCGCGCCGCCTTCAGCATCCGAAGCGTCGAACCGTGGGCCTGCGTATTCCGGACCACGAGGTGGCACGGGCGCTGCTCGCCGAACTGAACGAGCCGCTGCTCAGTGTGAGCCTGTTGTTGCCAGACGGTCATGGCGGTCATATCGCAGCCAATGATCCAGAGGTGATCCGGCGCCATCTGGAGCATGATGTGGATCTGGTGCTTGACGGAGGCTATTGCGGCGGCGACCAGACAACAGTGATCGAATTCGATGAAGGCGGCGCGCACGTTGTGCGCCTGGGCCAAGGGGGTGTTCCGTCCTTCATCCGGTTGCAGACGGTTTGAGCGGGGAAGGTTAAGCCCGTGAATCTCACGCCGCTGCAGATGCTGAGCGTTTCGATTCTGCCGATCATCTTCGCCGTCACGGTTCATGAGGTGGCGCATGGATGGGTCGCTAAAAAGCTTGGCGACCCGACGGCAGAGCGGCTCGGACGGCTGACCCTTAATCCGGTCAAGCACATTGACCCCATCGGCACCGTGGTCGTACCGCTCGTACTGTTTCTCACCACGCATTTTGTATTCGGCTGGGCGAAACCCGTACCAATCACCTGGGAGAACCTGCGCCACCCCAAGCGGGACATGGCGCTCGTGGCGCTTGCCGGACCGGGCGCCAATCTCATCATGGCGGTTCTGTGGGCTATGGTAGTGCGTTTCAGCATATTGCTTCCGCCGTCGGCTGCCTGGGCGGCAGTGCCTCTGTCCTACATGGGGGGGTCTGGGGTGCTCATCAACATTATCTTTATGGTATTCAACCTGTTTCCGGTGCCTCCGCTCGACGGCGGGCGGGTGGTGACAGGTCTGTTGCCAGGGCCGCTCGCGTGGAAGTTCAGCCGCATCGAGCCCTACGGCCTGATGATCCTGCTTGTGCTGATCGCAACCGGCATGCTCGACCGGATCCTTGGGCCAGTTGCGCTTCTCGCGCAGCACTTGGTGTCCTTTCTGGCCATTCGTCACTGACACGGACATGAGCAGAATCCCAGGCCGGGCGGAGCGGGTGGTATCGGGCATGCGCCCGACCGGCATGCTACATCTCGGGCATTACCACGGTGTCCTGAAAAACTGGGTGCGCCTGCAGCAGGAATACGACTGCCTGTTTTTCGTAGCCGACTGGCACGCCCTGACTACCCACTATGAAGAACCCTCGGTGATCGCCGAAAGCGTCTTCGGAATGATCGTGTACTGGCTCGCCTCCGGTATTGACCCGCGGAACGCGGCGCTGTTTATCCAGTCCCACGTACCCCAGCACGCCGAGCTTCACACCTTGTTGTCCATGATCACGCCAATCCCCTGGCTCGAGCGTGTACCGACCTACAAGGATCAGCAGATGACGCTCAAGGATCGGGATCTTTCAACCTACGGATTCCTTGGCTACCCGTTGCTGCAGAGCGCCGACATTCTTGCCTATCGGGCAACCCTCGTTCCGGTGGGTGAGGACCAGGTGGCGCATATCGAGCTTACACGCGAGATCGCCCGCCGCTTCAATCATCTTTATGGACGGAAGCCCGGTTTCGAGGAACGCGCGGAAGAAGCGCTGGCGAAGCTCGGAAAGAAAGCGGGCAAACTTTACCAGGAACTGCGTGCAAGCTATCAGGAGCGTGGCGACGTGGAGGCGCTTGCGACGGCGAGGGCCCTGCTGGAGAAGCAGCAGAATGTCAGTCTCGGTGACAAGGAGCGTCTGTTTGGTTATCTTGAAGGCGGCGGCCGCATCATTCTCCCGGAGCCGCAGAGCCTGCTTACGCCCTCATCGAAGATGCCGGGTATTGATGGCCAGAAAATGTCGAAATCCTACAACAACACCATTGCGCTCAACGAGCCGCCGGACGTGGTGGTTCGCAAACTCCGGACCATGCCGACGGATCCTGCCCGGGTGCGCCGTTCGGATCCTGGGAATCCGGATGCGTGCCCTGTATGGCCGTTCCATCAGGTCTACTCGGACGACAAGACCCGGGCCTGGGTGCGGGAGGGCTGCACCAGCGCAGGCATTGGCTGTCTCGAGTGCAAGCAGCCGGTGATTGACTCCGTATTGAGGGAGCTTGCGCCGATCCAGGAGCGTGCGGTCGAGCTCGAGCGGGATCCCGATCAGATCCGCAATATCATCTCCGAGGGGGACCAGAGGGCGCGCGACCTTGCCGAAGAAACTCTGGCGGACGTGCGCCGCTGTATCGGCCTTGACTATCACTACTAGCAGCATCAGCAGCGAGGCTCAGGAACCGCGGACGGCCCGGATCCGGGGAGCGCTGTTCAGCGATCTTCCACAGGATCTGTATATCCCTCCAGGGGCGCTGGAGGTGTTCCTTGAGGCCTTCGAGGGCCCCTTGGATCTATTGCTCTACCTGATACGTAAAGACAACTTTGACATCCTCGACATCCCGATTGCCCGGGTCACGGAACAGTACCTGCGTTATATCGATTTGCTCAAGGAGGCACGGCTTGAGCTCGCAGCTGATTATCTCGTCATGGCTGCAATGCTTGCCGAGATCAAGTCGAGAATGCTGCTGCCGCGGCCGCCCGCGTTAGGGGAGGAGGAAGAGGACCCAAGGGCGCAGCTGGTGCGCCGTCTGCAGCAATACGAGGTGTACCGCCTCGCGGCGGAGCAGATTGACGCGCGCGCACGCCTTGAACGCGATCTGTTTGTCGTGGCCGCTGATCCACCGGATCCACCCCCGCGTCCGGATCCCTTGGTGCGTCTTGACGAGGTCATCGCGGCCCTTGGCAACGTACTGGCGCGCGCAGATGCATTCCGTCACCATAAGGTGCACCGCGAGGCGTTGTCGGTGCGCGAGCGTATGGGCGAGATCCTGAGCCGGCTTACGACCGAGCGGTTCCTTCCGTTCGAGGCATGCTTCGATCCGGCAGAGGGGCGCGAGGGTGTGGTTGTCACCTTCGTTGCATTGCTTGAGCTCTTGAAGGAATCGCTGCTGGTCGTGGTCCAGACAGAGGCATTTGCGCCCATCTATTTGAAAACGGTGAACGGGGATGGACGAGTCTGAGCTGAAAAACATCATCGAGGCCGCGATGCTCGCAGCCGGCGGGCCATTGACGATTGAACGCATGTGCGCCCTGTTTCCGGAGGGCGAGCAGCCGGGCCGCGACGAGATACGGCACGTGCTCGCGGTACTCGAAGCAGAATATCAGACACGCGGGATCGAGCTTCGGGAGATTGATCACGGCTACCGGATCCAGACACGGGAACGCTATGCGTCATGGATCAACCGGCTATCGGAAGAACGGCCGGCACGCTATTCGCGGGCCTTGCTTGAAACCCTTGCCATCATCGCCTACCGGCAACCCGTGACACGCGCGGACATCGAAGATATCCGGGGTGTCGGTGTCAGCACGGAGATCATCAAGACCCTCCTGGGTCGGGGCTGGGTCCGGCAGGTAGGTCAGAAGGAGGTTCCGGGCCGGCCCGCCCTGTATGGTACCGCGCGCGCCTTTCTCGAATATTTCAACCTGGGTGGTCTTGCGGACTTGCCACCGCTCGCCGAGGTTCGGGCGCTCAGCGTCGTAGAAGCTGATCATCTTGGAATCGAGGTCTCTCAAACCACGTCTTCGGAGCCGCTGTCCGCTGATGAACTACTGGGTGCGGGGGGTGCGGTCATTACACGCGACGATGCGGGTCTCGAGATGCCGTCCCTTGACGACACGGCATGAGCGAACGGTTGCAGAAGATCCTTGCCCGGGCAGGTCTCGGTTCGCGGCGCGCGATCGAGCGCTGGATCGAGGAAGGGCGTGTCTCCGTCAACGGCCGTACCGCTACACTCGGCGCACAGGCTGCTCGGACCGACCGCATCTGTCTGGATGGCCGCAGCGTTCCCAATGGTCAGGTGGCGCCAGCGCGGGTGTTGATGTATCACAAGCCGGAGGGAAAGATCGCATCACGCGTTGACGCCCAGGGCCGGTCAACCCTCTATGAGGATTTGCCCCGGTTGCGCGGGGCGCGCTGGATCACGGTCGGCCGTCTTGATCTCAATACGTCCGGGCTTCTGCTTGTGACGACGGATGGCGCGCTGGCACACCACCTCATGCATCCCCGTTACGAGATTGAACGCGAATACATGGTCCGTGTACTCGGCGAGGTCGGTGAGTCCGCGCGCACGCGGCTGCTTGCGGGTGTCGCGCTCGATGGAAGACCCGCTCACTTTGCCCTGATCGAGAAACAAGGAGGTGCAGGGGCGAACCGCTGGTACCGCGTCGTGATCCGGGAAGGTCGCTACCGGGAGGTGCGCCGCCTGTTCGCCGCCGTCGGTCTTCAGGTCAGCCGCCTGATGCGCGTGCGGTTTGGTCCGGTGCAGCTGCCCCGGAACCTGAAACCAGGTGAGTGGCGGGATCTTGAGCCGCGGCTCGTGCGGGCCCTGCGGTCCGCGGCGCAGATCGACGGTGCAGATCCTTGAAGGGCAGCTGTGAGCGGCAGGTCTTCGAGCGTCTGCGCTTGGCGTACGGCACCTCCGGCTGGTGGCCCGCGGAAAGCGGTTTCGAGGTAATGGTGGGCGCCGTGCTCACACAGAACACGGCCTGGGCCAATGTCGAGCGGGCGATCGCTGAATTGCGCCGCGCGGATCTGCTGGCGCCCGAAGCCATCGCGGCTGTGGGCCTCGGGCAGCTGGCGTCCCTGATCCGCTCCTCCGGGTATTTCAATGTCAAGGCGGCGCGCCTCAAGGCGCTCGTTGCCTGGATCCACGACAGCGGCGGCCTGGAGGCTTTGGGCCGGATGCCGACCGAGGTGCTGCGCGCGCGGTTGCTTGAGGTCAAGGGGGTCGGGCCCGAGACCGCTGACGATATCCTGCTGTACGCCTTCCATCGCCCGGTGTTCGTGATCGATGCCTACACGCGGCGCCTGTTCTCGCGTCTCGGTGCGATCCGGGGTAATGAGCATTACGAGATCCTGAGGCGACGATTCGAAGAGGCATTCCCGGATGATGTGGCGCGGCTGAATGAGTATCACGCCCTGATCGTGCGGCATGCCAAGGACGTCTGTCGCTCGCGCCCGCTGTGTCCGGGATGTGCCCTCAAAGACCTGTGCGCTGTCGGGGCTTTGCAACCGGGTTGAGGCCGTATTAGAGTGTCCCCATGGCGCGCAGACGGTCGGCACAGGGACACAAGCACAGGAGAGTCGTACCGGTCGCGCTGCTCCTTCTGCTCGGGGCCTGCAGCACGCTGCCGCGCGATCACGGCGCTGCACCGGGTACACCGCCGCGGCACCGGTCCATTGACTTCATCAGTCACAACGCGGATCCGTTCTACAGATTCAATAAAGAAGTGTTTGCATTCAATAATCATCTTGACCGGTTCGTCCTGAAGCCGACGGCACGCGCCTATGTCCGCGTTACCCCGCTGCCGCTTCGCGTGGGTGTGACCAACGTGTTCCATAATTTTGATGAGACGACTGCGATGGTCAATGACCTTTTGCAGGCACGGTTCAAGCGGTTCGCGATCGACCTGGGACGTTTTGTCGTGAATTCCACCATCGGTGTTCTCGGTCTGGTCGATGTTGCGACGCCGCTCGGACTGCGGGCCAAACATCAGGATTTCGGCATGACGCTTGCCAAGTGGGGGGTCCACAGCGGACCCTACCTCGTGTTACCCCTTTTGGGCCCCAGCGACGTCCGGGACGCATTCGGTTTGGGGGCCGATTGGTATACGAATCCGACCAACTATCTCCAGAATTCTGACACGCAGTGGGGCCTGCTCGGGCTGGAAGTGGTCAATACGCGCGCCCAGTACCTGAACTCGACGAATATCCTCAGACAGGCGGCAGGCGGGGATGAATATGATTTCGTGCGCGAGGCCTACCGGCAGCAGCGGGAGTACCAGCTTTCGGACGGCAATCCACCTCCCCCTCCGCCTTTGCCCTGATCGCGGCGGCCTCTTTTGGGGGATTGGCCGGGACGGGGGTGCAATACTTCTTTTTCGCCCCGCAAGGCGGTACAATCCGCCGATTTTTAGCCCGCCTGGAAACCGCTGGCGGGGTCACTGTCGTCAAGGAGCAATCATGGTCACCATCCGCCTGGCACGTCGCGGCGCGAACAAGCGTCCTTTCTACAGCATTATCGTCTCCGACCGCCGGCGTGCCCCGAACGGTGCCTGCATCGAGCGTATCGGTTTCTTCAACCCGCTGGCCAGACCGCAGGAAGAAAAGCTGCGGGTGGACCGCGCACGCGTGGATTATTGGCTGAAGCAGGGCGCCCAGCCGTCCGAGCGGGTCGCCAGTCTCCTGAGGCAGAACACGCCCGCGGCGTGAGGCAATGCCGCAGGACCGCCGGGAGCCAGTCCGGGTCGGCCGCGTCGTAGGCATCTTCGGGCTCGAAGGCTGGGTCAAGGTCGAATCCTACACCCGGCACCGGGAGGATCTTTTAGCGTATGGGCGCTGGCGACTCCGGCTTAAGGAGGGCTGGGTTGGCGTTCACGTCACGGAGTCCCGTGTCCAGGGCCGTGGTCTTGTGGCGCATGTCAGGGATTGCGATGACCGTGACGCGGCACAGGCGCTCGTGGGCGTGGATATCGGAGTGGACTGGCAGGACCTGCCGCCCCGGGCGCCCGGAGAGTTTTATTGGGCCGAGCTCCAGGGGCTCAAGGTGGTGGATCGGGAAGGGGTTGAGCTCGGAACGGTGAGCCACCTGATCGAGACGGGCGCCAATGATGTACTGGTTGTGGAGCGCGTGGGGGTGGCGGCCGAGGCGGTACAGGGGCCGCTTCTGATTCCGTACATCCGCTCCGCCATCGAGGCAGTTGATCTTGATGCCGGCCTGATCCGGGTGGATTGGGAAGTGGATTGATGCGCATCGATGTCGTCACGCTGTTTCCTGTGCTGTTTGAGCCGTTTCGTCAGTACGGCGTGGTGGGGCGGGCGCTGACGGCAGGTGCGGTTGATTTTTGCGTGTGGAATCCCAGGGACTTCTGTCGGGATCCATACCGTACGGTCGATGACCGGCCGTATGGGGGTGGACCGGGAATGGTGCTGAGGCCGGAACCTCTGAAGACGGTGCTGCAGCAGGTGAAAAAGGCGCGTGCTGACGGGGCTCGTACGCTCCTGCTGACGCCACAGGGCCAGGTGTTCGATCACGCTGCCGCAGTCGGTTTAAGCCGTGGTGACGGCTTCATTCTGGTGGCTGGCCGCTACGAGGGCATCGACGAGCGGTTGATTGAGTCTGAGGTCGACGAGGAATGGTCGATTGGCGATTACGTCCTGTCCGGAGGTGAACTCGGGGCGATGGTGATCGTCGACGCGGTCGTGCGTCAGAGAACCGGGGTTCTCGGTGATGCGCGGTCCGCCGCGCAAGACTCGTTTGCAACTGGCGTGCTTGACCATGAACACTACACTCGACCCGAGTGCTTCGACGGGCGAGCGGTGCCGGAAGTGCTGCTGTCGGGTGACCATGAACGCATCCGCCGCTGGCGACTGAAACGGGCACTGGGCAGGACATGGCTGCGGCGTCCGGACCTGCTCGCAGGCGCGGGTCTTGACGGCGAGGCTGAAACGCTGCTTGAAGAATTCAAGCAGGAGTATTTGCAGAACAAGGGCGGACAATGAACAAGATCTTTGCAGAATTCGAGAACCGGCAGAAGGATCGGGAAGTTCCCGTATTTGCGCCGGGAGACACTGTTGCGGTCTACGTGAAGGTGGTCGAGGGAGAGCGTGAGCGCCTCCAGGCCTTCGAAGGGGTTGTTATCGCGCGCAAGGATCGCGGCATTCACTCGTCGTTTACCGTACGCAAGATCTCGTACGGCGAGGGAGTGGAGCGTGTTTTCCCCGTGTATAGCCCTTCGGTTGCGCGCATCGAGGTCAAGCGCCGTGGCGTTGTGCGCCGTTCGAAGCTTTATTTTCTCCGGGACCTGTCCGGCAAGGCTGCACGGATCCGGGAGCGCGTATAGCGGTAGCCATGGGCGGCGCGCGCAGCCGGTGTGTACTGCAGGCGCCTTTTGGCTGGCTGGTGCTGACGCTGGATGGTGGACGGCTGATATCGCTTGATATCGGTGCGCGCCGCCCGAAACTTTCTGACTGCAGTGTCCTGCCCGGGGCGCGTGCCATCGCGCGCGAACTTGAATCCTATCTGTGTGATCCGGGCTATCGTCCCGCCGTCCCTGTGCTCTGGACCGGGACCGTGTTTCAGCGCCGGGTATGGAGGATGTTACGGTGCATTCCGAGTGGCGCGACGCGTACCTATGGACAGCTCGCGCGCGCACTCGACACCAGTGCGCGCGCCGTGGGCCAGGCCTGTGGCGCCAATCCTCTGCCAGTGCTGATCCCCTGTCACCGGGTTGTCGCAGAACAGGGTCTCGGGGGTTACAGTGCGGGCCCCGGCATCGCCAGCATGCGCATCAAGCATTGGCTATTGCACCATGAAGGCGCCCTCTGAAGGGCTGCTTCCGCGTTTCCTGGAAGCGTTACTGCTGGAGGAGGGTCTGCGTCCCAACACGGTTGCGAGCTATCGCTTCGATCTGGTTCGCTATCTTGCCTGGCTCGCAGACCGCGGAATTGTCCCCGTACGGGTGGTACCGGAAGATGTCCAGCGTTACCTCAAGACGCTTAAGGATCTGAACCCGCGTACCCTTGCGCGCGCGCTGAGCGCGCTACGCCGGTTCCACCGCCACCTCCAGAGGGAAGGCACGAGCGAGGTCGATCCGACGACAACCATAGATTTTCCGAAGCTTGGCCGCGAGCTGCCGATGGTGTTGTCAGAGCGGGATGTCGAGTCTCTGCTCGCCACACCCGATACATCCACACGTCTTGGCCTGAGGGACCGGGCCATGATCGAGACCCTGTACGCAACGGGACTGCGGGTGTCGGAACTCGTGAGCTTGCGCCTGTCACAGGTTGATCAGGTTGCAGGTGTCGCGCGCGTGATCGGGAAGGGCGACAAGGAGCGGCTGGTGCCGTTAGGGGAGGAGGCGCTTGCCTGGATCAGTCGCTATCTCGCGCAGGCGCGACCATTGCTCGTGCCGGATCTCACGACCGACGTGCTGTTTCCCTCGAGCCGCAGCCAGCCGATGACGCGTCAGGCTTTCTGGTATCTGATCCGGCGTTACGCGCGCGCCGCTGGTCTTGACTGTCGTCTCTCGCCGCACACCCTGAGGCATGCATTCGCGACGCATCTACTGAATCACGGGGCGGATTTGCGCGCGGTCCAGATGTTGCTTGGTCATACCAGTCTGTCCACCACACAGATTTACACCTACGTGGCGCAGGCGCGCCTGAAAGATCTCCATGCGCGACATCACCCGCGTGGATAAGTCAGGCGGAAGCGAGCAGCGGTTCCGGCGTTTCCTCGAGTACAAACGCCTCGACGCCCTTGACGCGTCCATATCCGAGGACCAGTGCGAGCTGACGCATCAGCGGCTTCCAGTTGAGGCCCGGGATACGGTTTGCCACTACACCGGCAAGGTCCCGATCGAGCAGACGATATTTTTTCTTGAGCACGATTAACGAATGGAAGTAGTCGCAGCACAGGTAACCGAGGACGAGGCTGCCCGCCTTGATCGCCCACGCGTGCGGGCCGGCAAGTATCCACGCGATTGTCAGGGCAAACGCAGGAACCGAGCAGAAGAGACCATATCGCAGCGAACGCTGCTGAGCAAGCCGGTTTTCGGCCAGCGCTTTACGCAGACCGTCCTCGCGCGCATGCGAGGTTTTTCGGTGATCCAGGTGCAGCATGCGCAGCGCCGCCATCAGTTGCGACAGCCGGTCCTTGTGTGCGGGCTGGGTCACGCCGAGCGTCTCGAACTCGAGCCAGTGCAGTTCCCTGAGTATTCGCAGATCTTTCGGGGTACAATCCTTGCACTGGTCGATCACCTGGCTCAGCAGGCTGCGTAGCTCAAGGATCTCGGCGATATCCAGCGGAAAGCGCAACCCCAGAAGATGCCGGTACAGCTGCGAGAATTTCTCGGGCGACGATTTCAGGTCGGTCAAGTGGTCTGACAGGGTCGAAATGGGGTCGGGCTGCATCGGTGCTCTTCCTCCGCCTTAAGTCGGATTTGCTTCTTGTTTTGCTGGCGTAGTATAAACGGTTTTGCAATAGTTAAAGCAACCTCATCCGAAAAAGCTTGCGCGGGACCCCGCAATATTATGTCCAATAACGGACTGGTCGTCGTACTGGGCGGCGGAGGCGCGCGTGGTCTTGCGCACGTCGGCATACTGGAAGCCCTCACGCAGCACGGTTTCCCGGTACGAGCGGTGGCCGGTACCAGTATTGGCGCCGAGGTGGGCGCGTTCTTCGCATCCGGTTTTCCCATGGATGAGCTGTGCCGCATTGGCGGCGCGGTCGACTGGCGTCGTACCCTGCAGCTGTTCATGCCCGATCTTGCCCGTGGCGGATTGTGTTCGGGCCGCAAGATACTCGCATTCCTGCGGCAGCACTTCGGTGATCGCCTGATCGAAACGCTCCCTATTCCGTGGATTGGCATTGCCACCGACCTCGATTCCGGTGAGGAGGTGGTGCTCGACCGGGGGATCCTCGCCACGGCCGTGCGCGCCAGCATTTCCCTGCCGGGACTGCTCGCCCCGTACCGGCTAGGGGATCGTCTTCTGATCGACGGGGGCGTTGTGAATTCGCTGCCCATCGACGTTGCGCGCACCCGCTTCGGCGGACCGATCCTTGCGGTTTTGCTTCAGCCTATCGGACCGCGTGGTCATGCTCGGCGCCGGCGGATGCCGGGGTGGCTGAGCGCAAGACATGTGCCCCACCCTGCATGGATACGCAGGGCCAGGCCGGTGCGCACGGGGGTCGAGGGCGGGGGTGACATCAACTGGCGCACACGCTGGGTGATGAGCCAGTCGGCGAGTATCACCCAGGCGGCGCTGATCCGGCTTCGGCTCCAGCAGTCTCCGCCGGATCTGCTGCTGAATCCGGAGGTGCGCCATATCGGACCACTCGAATTCTACCGGGGTACGGAGGCGATCGAAGCGGGCCGGCAGGAGGTGCGGCGCAGGCTTCCTGAGATCGAGCGCCTGCTGGTCAGCGGATCTTCTTCGCTGGAACCGGAGTCTGGCAGTAATAACCCCCGGTCCAGCTGACACTGAGCGAGCGCCGCAGTGTGGCCTCCTGCTCGTTCAAAAGTGCCCGCCCGTAGTAGTGCCCCTGGCCCCAGTTGACTCCGATACGCCTCAGGAAGTCCGCTTGGCGTTCGGTTTCTACATATTCCGCGAGTGTCGTCAGGCCGAGCTCTCCCGCCACGTTCTGGATGCCGCGTACGATGGCGCGCACCTTGGGTTCATCGAGCCGCTTGATCAGGCCGCCGTCGATCTTCAGGAACGAGATCGGCAGATCCGCGAGATACTGGAAAGACGAATAGCCGCTGCCGAAATCGTCGAGCGCGAGCTTGAGTCCCATGTCAATGAATGGTGCGAAGATTTCGCGGGCCGCTTCCATGTTCGCCAGCAATTCCCGTTCGGTCACCTCGATGACGATCGACTTGTCGCCGAGTTCCCCGTTAGGCTGGCAATGGGTCTTTATTGTCCGAACGAGTTCGGACAAGAGTGCCGGGTGTCGCAGCAGATCGCCGGAGACGTTGATGAACCGCGTCAGACCGTTGTCGGCTGTTTCCAGCGCGTATCGCTCGAACGCGCTGAGCACGATCATGCGGTCGATCCTGTGGGTAAGCTGGAACTCGGTCGCGACCTCGACAAATTTTTCCGCGGAGATGATCTGGCCGTCGGGTGTGACGATGCGGGCCAAGGCCTCCTCGCCGACAATGGCGCCCGTCCGAAGATCAACGATGGGCTGGTAGGCGGCGATCACACGCTCTTCGCGAAGCGCGGTTTCGAGCATGCTGCCAATCGTGAAGGTATGCTGCTCAAGGTCGGCGCAGGCCCGTACGCGGTTGCGTCCAAGGTGTTTGGCCTCATGGAGTGCCTCATCTGCGGCGACGAGCAGGGCGCGCAGCTGGTTGCCGTCATGAGGGTAGCAGGCGATCCCAAAGCTCGCCGTGACATTGGTGACCGCCGCATCGACCGGAACGACCACGCTCTCGATATCGCGCCTCAGGGTTTCCGCCATTTCCCTGGCCATGGCCAGATCGCCGTTTCGCAGGACACACAGGAGCTCGTCGCCATTCCACTGCCCGACCTTTCCCCGAGGACCCACGGCAGCCTGCGCGACTTGCCCTATCGTTCGCAATACCGAGTCGGCGCCGCGATAGCCGAAACGGCTGTTGACCAGACGGAACCGGTCGATACTGAACAGGATGATGGCGAGTCCTCTGCCATGTTTTCGGCTGTCCTCGAATGTGGTTTCGAGGGTTTGTTGCATAACGGCCCGGTTCATGGGAGGTGCGCCTGCCGGAAGTCCAGCGTTCGGGGAGGCACAGGATAAACCAGCGTACGGTGATTTGGCGAGACGTTTCTTCAGAGGACAACCGTTTCCATATGTGGCACATACTCCTCGGGCAACGGGAAATCGCCCAGATCCTTGGCGATCGCTGCCCTCAGGAATGAGTCAACCCAGCGGAATATATCGTATTCCCGTACCGAGCGACGCATTTTACGCATGCGCTGATGACGCTCCCCGTCAGGCATGATAAACGCGTGGTGAATCGCCTCGGCCACGTCCTCGACGTCATAGGGGTTCACGATCAGCGCACCTCGCTGCAGCTGGGCTGCGGCGCCGGCGAATTCGCTCAGGATCAGGACCCCGTTTTCGTCAATGCGCGCAGCGCAGAACTCCTTCGCCACCAGATTCATGCCGTCCTTGAGCGGTGTCACCAGGGCGATATGGGAGGCCCGGTAATACGCCAGGAGTTCGACGCGTGTCAGGTTGCGGAAGATATAGTGGATCGGAACCCATCCCGACTGGGTGAACTGGCCGTTGATTTCTCCGACTGTGCGCTCGATCTCCACCCGCATCTCATGGTAGCGCGGTATGTCCTCGCGGGATGGCACCACGACCTGTACCAGCGTGACCCGTTGATGCATGTCCGGAAAACGTTGCAGGGCCCTGCAGAATGCCTCGAGCCGGTGACGGATCCCTTTGGTGTAATCGAGGCGGTCGATGCCAAGGATGATCTGCCGGTTTGGCAGGTCCTTGTGCAAGAGGTCAGCCATGGCCGTGACGTCTCCGCTGGCCGCCTTTTTGGCGAACTCAGTGTAGTCAATGCCGATCGGAAACGCCCCGAGCCGGACCTCGCGTTCGCGTGTATTCAGGGTGGTCACCTGCCCCTTCCCCGAGAGAGACAGATCCGGATCAAGAAGCCGTGCGCACTGAATAAAATTGCGCCGGTCCCGCAAGGTCTGGAATCCGATCAGATCGTAGTCCAGCATCGAGGTCAGTACCTGAAATCGCCAGGGGAGCTTCGCAAAGATATCGAGCGGCGGGAACGGGATATGGAGAAAGAATGCGATCCGGGAGGTGAGCCCGTTGCTTCTGAGCTCATGGGCGACGTTCATCAGGTGGTAGTCGTGCACCCACACGAAATCGTCGTCCCGGTGGGTTGCAAGGATCGCCTGCGCGAACTTGCTGTTCACGGAACGATATACATTCCAGTAGCTCGGGTCGAAATTGCAGTCCGACTGCAGGTCGTGGAACAGCGGCCAGATGATCTCGTTGGAAAACCCACGATAGAATTTCTCTTTCTCCTCCTCGCCGAGTTCGACTGGCTGAAGCGTGTAGCCTGAATCTCTGGTGGCGTTGAGCAGTACGCGGTCGAGATCAGGAATATTCCGCGCAGTTGATCCGGGCCAGCCGATCCACATGCCTCCGCGATTGCGCAGTACCGGTGCCAGCGCGCTCACAAGTCCGCCAGCCCCAGGGACCAGCGAGCAGCCACCGTCATCCTGGACCGACAGGATGAACGGAAGCCGGTTAGATACGACCACCAGACGATTGACCGATGGCTGTGTTCCGGTCTCAACCGTCGTGGCGCCTGCGCGACGGGACGCGTCTGTCCTCATGTCCACGGCAATGCCTCTGCTGTCTCGTCGGATGGCAGCGCCGCAAGATATCCAGCGCTTTGTCCGGCACATGCGGTCTCCCAGTCCAGGAGGAACGCTTCAAGTTCAGCGGGCGGGCTGAGCCACAGTGCCGCCGCAGTCGGGCGCAGATGGGGTCGCACGAGCACGGCAAGCCCGATCCGGGAGACTACCGGAAACGCATCCTCGTCGGTGACGTCATCCCCGAGATATGCGGCGATCGCGCTGTCGCCGAGTGTATCTGCGACCGCGCTTCCCTTGGTGCGGTCACGCGCCTTGAATTCGATGCCGCCATCGAATTCGTCCATTGTGACTGTGCCGCGCCGGGGTATCTGCCGCCAGATTTCCGCG
>JAJYDT010000138.1 GCA_021777335.1 Pseudomonadota bacterium
CGGACGGCGCAGTCGCGACAACGCGGGATGATGGGGCGGTAGCAGGACAAAGACATGTGGCCATTTCGCAAGAAGGTGGACGGTGGCGCGCCGCTCGGGGCGAGCTCGGTGACCATCGAGAACGGCGTAGCCACGATTGATGTCACGGGACAGACCTGTCCCGGATATCTGCTTGCGATCAACAAGGCATTTGATGCACTCGATGCCGGAACGACGGCCCGACTCGTCACTACGTATTCGCCGTGCGGGGATGATGTTGAAGCCTACTGCAAGGCTCGTGGGTTCGAGTACCTCGGAGCATCCGAGTCAGGGGGTACGTGGGTGATCAGGATACGCAAGCCCATTGCATCCGCCTGACATCTGGGCACATCCCGGGGAACCATCGTGTTCATTGGGCTATGTGCATTCTGAGGCGGAAATCTTCGCTCTATCGACATCTCGAAATTGTATTGATTTGTACAGGACAGGGCTGGTTAACCTAGAAATCTGATGACCCGTTACGTGCAACACAGGGTTGGGTTGTGAAACATCACAGGCTGCAATACAGAAATTACGGCCTGTCTGATACAGAATAGCCGGATCGAAATTCGACAGTTGTCACCCGCAACAAGGTGCCAGAAGGTACCTGTCAGGATCATTGATGCTGCAGTCCCCTTTTCGGCCTGATGGAAACATTTGGATAAGGCCGACGACCAGACCGCCATTATGATTAACCCGGCTGCCTGAAACCGGCCGGAAGTTGCCCGTCACGCAGTCGCCAAACTTCCTGACTCCTATCAAGATTAAGAGGAGTGAACCGAGTGGCCTGCCGTTCAGACCGGCTGCAGGGTACAGTGCTTGGCGATGACATGAAGTCGACAGATTGAATATACCCATATTGGGCATTAATATGCCCAATATGGGTACGAAAGCGACACCCCGGCTTCCCAAGGCTGAGAGGCGCACCAGCCTGGCCGATGCATTGTTTTCGACCATCCAGCAGCGGGTACTGGCGTATTTGTTCGGCCAACCGGAGCGCAGTTTCTTTGCGACCGAGCTGATCAAGCTCGCCGGCGGGGGTTCCGGTGCAGTGCAGCGCGAGCTGGCGCGGTTGGCGCAAAGCGGACTGGTGACGGTCAAACGCGTGGGCGCCCAGAAGCACTATCAGGCCAACCCGAGGTCACCAATCTTTGCCGAACTCTGCGCCATCGCGCAGAAGACGGTGGGTCTGGCCGAGCCGCTACGCGAGGCGCTGGCACCATTGGCGGAGCGCATCACGGTGGCGTTCGTGTTTGGCTCGGTGGCTAAGCATAGCGACACGGCAGCAAGCGATATCGACGTGCTCATACTGTCCGACCACGTGGATTACGCGGATGTATTCGCCGCACTCCAATCTGCGGAAGTGAAGCTCGGGCGCACCCTCAATCCAACGGTTTATAAACCGGCCGACTGGCGCAAGAAGCGCAACAGCGGCAATGCCTTCGTGGTGAAAGTGGGGGCCCAGCCCAAGCTGTTCCTCATTGGCACGGAGGAAGACCTTGACTGAGAGATCCAAAGAACTCGCCAATCTCGCCCGCATCGGGAAGCTGGCGGTCGAGCCGGGCACACGCGGAGAGATTAAAGGTCTGTTGACTTCCGGAACGGAGCGGTTGGCCGATGCACGCAAAGAGGGCTTGGCATTGTCCAGCCGGTTTGATCTGGCATACAACGCGGCGCACGCGTTTTCCCTGGCGGCATTGCGCTGGCACGGCTATCGCTCGGATAATCGCTATTTGGTGTTTCAGGCGCTGCCACATACTCTGGGATTGCCCGCGGCCACATGGCGGGTACTGGCCAAGGCGCACGAGGTGCGTAACGTCGCAGAGTACGAAGGTCATTTCGACGCCGACATGACGTTGCTCGGAAATCTCATTGAGGCCGCCGAAGCGGTTAGGAAGTCCGTTGTGGAGCTGCCGCCGTTGCCAGAAGATTGACGCATATTGTATGCACGCACGACAAGGAAGGAACCTGCAAGATTATACCGACATGCCCTATGGGCCCATAGCGACCCGCTTCGGCCATCCGGGCTGACGCCGCTGATTTCTGATATTCGGCCAAAACCGCCGCGGGCGTCGACTCAGTTGAATGACCGGTATCGCGCAGGTTGCTGACGTTGAGGATAGACGTCGCCTGATTGGCCACTTTTCAGCAGCGAAGGACAGCACCCGACCCCAAGCTGCCGGCCGCAATCTGCGGAATGCTACAGGGCGAGAACGGATCCCGAGCATTTACCCGACGCCGGCCCAACCATGTCCAGCGCCAGTGCCTCGGCCACTTCGATGCCGTCCACGGCAGAGGACAGGATGCCGCCGGCATAGCCTGCACCTTCGCCGGCCGGGTACAGGCCCCTGGTGTTCAGGCTCTGGTAACTCTGCCGGTCGCGGGTGATGCGGATTGGCGACGAGGTGCGGGTCTCGACGCCGGTAAGCAGGGCGTCGTTCAGGTCGAAACCGCGGATCTGCTTGCCGAAGGCAACCAGCGCCTCGCGGATGGCGACGATGGCGAATTCAGGCAGGCAGGTCGAGAGATCGGTGAGGTGGATGCCCGGCGTGTAGGACGGGACCACCGAACCCAGTTCGGTCGACGGCCGGCCGGCGACGAAGTCGCCCACCTTCTGCGCCGGTGCAGCGTAGGTCTCGCCGCCGGCCTTGAAGGCGGCCTCCTCCCAGCGGCGCTGGAATTCGATCCCGGCCAGCGGGTCGCCGGGATAGTCGTCCGGGGTAATACCGACCACCAGCGCCGCGTTGGCGTTGCGTTCGTTGCGCGAAAACTGGCTCATGCCATTGGTCACTACCCGTCCGGGTTCGGACGCGGCGGCGACCACCGTGCCCCCCGGACACATGCAGAAACTGTACACCGAACGGCCGTTGCGGCAGTGGTGGACCAGCTTGTAGTCGGCCGCGCCCAGCTCCGGATGACCGGCAAATTTGCCGAACCGGGCCTTGTCGATCAGCGACTGCGGATGCTCGACCCGGAGGCCGATGGAGAACGGTTTGGCCTCGACATAAACGCCGCGCTCGTGCAGCTGATAGAAGGTGTCGCGGGCGCTGTGGCCCACGGCCAGCACCACGTAGCGGGTTGGCAAGCGTTCACCGCCGGCGAGCACCACGGCACGGATCCGGCCGTTGCCGTCGGCGTCACGCTCTATCTCGAAATCCCCGACCCGGGCCTGAAAACGGATCTCGCCACCCAGGGTGATGATTTTGGCGCGCATCTTCTCGACCATGCTGACCAGCTTGAAGGTGCCGATGTGCGGCTTGCTGACGTACATGATCTCGGGCGGCGCACCGGCCTCGACGAACTCGGTCAGCACCTTGCGGCCGCGGTAGGCCGGGTCCTTGATCTGGCTGTGCAACTTGCCGTCGGAAAAGGTGCCGGCACCGCCCTCACCGAACTGCACGTTTGATTCCGGGTTCAACTTGCCCTTGCGCCACAGGCCCCAGGTGTCCTGGGTCCGTTCGCGCACCGCCTTGCCGCGTTCCAGGATGATCGGCCGGAAGCCCATCTGGGCCAGCACCAGGCCGGCCAGCAGACCGCACGGCCCCATGCCGATGATCACCGGACGCTCGCCCAGCCTGCCCGGCGCGTGGACCACAAAGTGATAGGCCAGGTCCGGTGTGACCGAGACATGGCGCTCGTCGCACAGGCGCCTGAACACGGCTGGTTCGTTCTCCACCCCGGCATCGATGGTGTAGACGAAGTGGATGTCGGACTTCCTGCGTGCGTCGAAGCCGCGTCGGAAGACGGTGTAGCCGAGCAGCTCACGGGCAGGGACGCCCAGCCGTTGCAGAACCGCCCCTTTCAGGGCGGCATCGGGATGGTCGAGCGGAAGTTTGATTTCGGTCAGGCGCAGCATGCGGATTCGTCCGGGGATTTCGGCCACCATTTTACTGCAGCCGCGCAGGGTCACGCACGGTGCGCCATGACTTCATATTGGGATTGAAGCCGGTTTCATCCATATCTTACGTTATGAATCTAGACCCCGAAAGTTGTTCGTGACCCCGAAGGTTCGCGTCGATAGGCCGGAGGAGATTCTTGGT
>JAJYDT010000139.1 GCA_021777335.1 Pseudomonadota bacterium
CCAGGTTCGGCGCGTAGTGACGCATTGGCGTAGATGACAGAGCTGGCCAAATGTCCATAGAGTTGCGCGTCCGCCTCGGTGGCATTGATCTGCTGCAGTACCACCTGGCTGTGTGTCCATGCCAGATCGAAGACCCGATCTGCGAGTGGCCGATCATGATATTTTCCGATCAAGCTTATGGCAGCGTCACGAGTCTCGCCGATGCCAAAAACCATGTCGACCGTTGCCGTTTGTTGCGGATCTAGAAAAATGCGACAGCGGATCGAGACGATCGGGTCGAGCACAGATCCCTGGCTTCCTGAAAGCGCTGCGGAATCGCGCAGTGCCTGTGGACCGGCAGTGGTGTTTCCACGGCCAATAAACTGCATGCGATCGGTCTCATAGGAGAATTCGCCGACGCTCCCGCCATGTACGGCCATCAGATGAAACATCCATGGCGTCGGCTCGTCGACGGATCGTGGCCGGCGCGTGCAGAGGATCGCTTGCTGCGGGCCGATAATTTCAGTTTGAACAAAAAGATTTGAAAATGCCGGATGCAGCGCATCTGCGGCCGGCGAGGCAAGAACCACTTCTGCATAGCTCGTGACATCGACAGCTTTGCGTGTTTGAGATCCGTTGGTGACGTGGACACGGCGTAATTCGATGTCATCTTCCGGAGAAACTACAATCTCCGTGTGGATGTCGAAATCGTGGTCACGGCGGCGAAATTCCGCCCGTCCCTCGGAAAAAATTGCTTCGTAACTCTCTGGCTGCTTGAGCGTTGGCTGATGGGAAGTTGACCAGAACTTGCCGGTTTCCACGTCGCGCAGATAACAGAATATGCCCCAGTTGTCACAGCTGCGATCCTCACGCCAGCGCGTCACGGCGAGGTCTTTCCAGCGGCTGTACCCGCCGCCCGCGTTCGTGACCATGACGTGGTATCGACCATTCGACAGCAACTGCACCGCCGGATTCGGCGTATCAGGACTGTGGAAAACACGGATTGGCGTCTCTGCAACGCTGGATCTCATGCGGATGCCAGGAAGCTCAACGGTCTGCGTATGGAGCTCTGTGGCTTTTGGAATGCGCTCCTGTAGCAACAGCATGGTTGCCTGGAACAGCGGGTCCGACCCGAACCGTTTCTGCATCGGACAGTCCAGCAGGATATAGGCTAGCGAGAGAAGGCCCATCCCTTGGTGATGTGCCATGAAAGACAAAACAACCGCGCTCGACTCCCCGCGTCGTTGACGTGACGGTGTGTAGTCGATTGCTTCGTAAAATCCGAATCTTCCTGTCAAACCCAAGGCGGCGAGCCGCTGCAGGTTCAAACACGCTTCCGCGGGTGCCACCATCAGCGCGAGCATCGATGCATACGGCGCAATGACCATCTCTTCGGAAAGGCCACGTTTGAGTCCCAGGCCGGGAACTCCGAACGCACGGTACTGGTAGTTGAGGTGAACGTCGACCATGTTGTAGCCGGACTCGGACATGCCCCACGGAACGTCACGCTGTCTTGCGTACTCGATCTGGCGTTCCACTGCCCCCTTATAGGTCTGGTCGAGCAGCGTGTTTTCATAGGTCGGCATCACGAGAAGCGGCATCAGGTACTCAAACATGGAACCGCTCCACGAGAGCAAAACAGGACGGCCGCCGGCGGTCGTGAGCCGGCGCCCGAGCGCAAACCAGCTTTCCTGGGGCAGCTGTCCCTGAGCAATCGCCACGAAAGTGCTGAATCTGGCCTCGGAAGCCAGCAGATCGTAGTAACTGTCGTCCAGGCGGTGTGTATCTACGTTGTACCCGATGGCCAGCAGGTGGCGCGACTTGTCGTACAGAAAGTCGTACTCCATACGAGCAAATTCGGCGGATTCCAGTGCCAGGCGCTCGATTGCCGCCATTCGCGCGTGGGCGCGGCCGCTGGCCTGTGTGACCTGACGTCGAAGATCATCTAGCCACGCGCGCTCCACGGGTGTTGCATCCGTGTCGAGCAGCTCTATGATTGGCGCCATCTCGACATCAAGTGCGGATAGTCCGCGCAGCGTCGGGATTTCGCTGATCCCTGGCAAGTTGCGGAGCCGGTCAGGCGTGACCGGCAGTAACAGCCATGGAGTCAAGAATGTTAGTTCGTCGAGGATTGCGTGACACTGCCGGGACAGCGTTTGTGCCCACCACCTCGCATCAGTATCACGGGTAGAACCGATGCTTCCGGAAAATTCGTCCGCGTGTGCTGCCAGATGGTCAAATATGAGTCTCAGCTGCGCGAGCGTGGCCGGGCGGCTGTTGCATGCCGCCTCCAGGTCATTTTGAATGCGGACAAGAGGACCTGGCGTTTGCTTTTCTGCAACGGCGTCAACGAGAATGCCCAGAGTATCTTTTAAACCGTCGAATATCTGGGTCCCTAGGATCTTTTGATCTGAAAGAGCGTTCAGTCCCGAGCGCAATGTCAACAGATGGCCTGCGAGATTGCCGCTATCCACCGACGAAATGTAGGCAGGATGCAGGGGTTTCAGTGTCTGCGTATCGTACCAATTGTAGAAGTGGCCACGATGCCGCGCCAACTTCTGTATGGTGTCGAATACATTGGCGGTGCGTTCGACGAGCGCTCCGGCCGGAATGTATCCGAAGTCATAAGCGGACAGATTCGCGAGCAGCGCAAGTCCCATGTTTGTGGGCGAGGTGCGATGCGCTACCGCGGTACCGCGATACTCCTGGTAGTTATCCGGCGGCAACCAGTGATCTTCCGCGCTGGAGAAAGTTTCGAAAAACGCCCAGGTTTTGCGCGCGACCTTGCGTAGAAAGACATTCTGCTCAACCGTCAGCTGTGTGCCGCGACGGGTAAGGGGCCGGCTCATCCACCAGGCGATGGCCGGAGAGGAAAACCATAAGACCAATATGGGCCCTGCCACGGCGAAAGTGACCGGAAATTCAAGCAACAAGTAGATTGCCAAGGCAGAGGCGATAGCCGGGGCGAACCACATGGACCGGAAGGAGGCGGCCAGGTCCGCAGGACCGTTGCGGCCCGTTTCGCTTGACGGGCGCCACTCGAGAAGCCGTTTGTGCGCGATCAGCATTCGCCAGAGGGTGCGCAGAATCGCATCCAGACTGTAGAACGCCTCATAGGGAAGGCACGCAAGAGCAAAAGCCGCCTGTTCGAATCGTGGACCGATCGAGTGTACGGCATAGGCGATATGCTGTTTCCACAACACATCGGACGGCTTCCAAAGCGTTTCCAGAACAGAAGTGAGCAGGGATGGAATCAGGATTATGCCGATCACAATTAGGGTCCAGAACCCGGGTCGCGACAAGACTGTCCAGCCGAGCAGCAACAGCAGCGTTAATGCCATGGGAACCAGACTGCGCCGCAGGTTGTCGAGGATTTTCCATTGCGACAACCACGAGAGCGGGTTGCGTTGGCTGCTATTTTTTTCAAGACTGGGAACGCTTCGCCACAGCCAGCGCGCCAGCTGCCAATCCCCGCGGATCCAGCGATGGCGGCGACTTACATCGGTGCTATAACTTGAGGGATATTCCTCGTATAACTGAACATCGCTTATCAGGCCTGCCCGCGCATAACAGCCCTCCAGGAGATCGTGGCTGAGAATCCGGTTTTCCGGGAAGCGCACATCGAGCAGCTGCTCGTACGCATCGACGTCATAGATGCCCTTGCCGATGAATGAGCCTTCACCGAACAGGTCCTGGTACACATCTGAGACAGCGCGTGTATATGGATCGATGCCCGGTTCGCCACCGTACAATCGCGCATACCGCGACCGGTTCGTCGCGGAAAGACTCGCTGAAACCCGCGGCTGAAGTATGCCGTGGCCACCACAGACAAGTAACCTGTTTTCGTCGTAGCGTGCTCGATTCAGCGGGTGCGCCATTGCGCCCACAAACTGCCGTGCGGAGTCGCGTGGTAGTTGGGTATCCGTGTCAAGCGTAATGACATACTTAACATTAAACAAGACATCGGTGTTGCCGATGACCAGC
>JAJYDT010000140.1 GCA_021777335.1 Pseudomonadota bacterium
GATTGGAATGACGTCGTCTTGAAGGACAGTCATGTCCGACCGAATCTCCTTTTCTGCCGGGCTCTAGGGCTCGGTGCATTCATCCTACGTGATATCCTCCCCAAACACAAATACCCTGGCAGGGACGAAAGATCCCGATCAGCATTCCTTTAAGCTTCGGCCCCGAACTTGCTAGAATACGCCAGACTCTACCTATACAGGCATGATTTTCCGATGATTGTCGTCCTCAAACCCCAGGTCACGCGCCACAGTCCGGAATTCGCAGAACTGATGACGCTCCTGTCGCACAAGCCTAATATCACCATACGGATCCACGAGGAGACTGGCGCGCATCGCACGCTGACCGAGATTTATCTGATCGGAGACACAGTCTTACTGGACAAGGCGGAGATCGAGAGTCTCCCGGGGGTGGAGCGGGTGGTGCGGGTAACAGAGGAGTACCGGATACTGGGACGGCATCATGACGACACGCGCCCGACAGGGTTCGAGTATAACGCCGTGCGCTTTGATCAGAATAATCTGAACGTCTTCGCCGGCCTGTGCGCGGTGGATACCCCGAGGCATGTCGAGATGATGATGAAGGCCTTGCGCGACCACGGACAGACGTGCACGCGCATGGGGGCCTACAAACCGCGCACAAACCCCTATTCCTTTCAGGGCCACGGCGCCCAGTGCCTGCCGTGGGTATTCGAACTCGCAGGCAAGTACGGCATCAAGGTAATCGCGATGGAGATCACGCACGACTCCCATCTCGACGAGATCCAGGAAGCACTGCACCATACGGGCCATCCCACCGGCGTCATGGTGCAGATCGGCACACGCAACACACAGAATTTCGAGCTGCTCAAGATCGTCGGGCGTCAGCGCGAGTTTCCGGTGCTGCTGAAGCGCGGCTTTGGGATAAGTCTCGAAGAGTCGCTGAATGCCGCGGAATACCTTGCGAGCGAAGGCAATCGCAACGTGGTGTTCGGACTGCGCGGAATGAAGTCCGGTGCCGCGGAACCGCACCGTAATTTTGTCGACTTCGCGCATGTTCCTGTCGTCAAGCGGCTTACCCGCATGCCGATATGCATCGATCCGTCACACTCGGTCGGTAGCCGGGATCGCGCACCTGACGGCATTCTCGACGTCTCACATGTGACCGCCCAGGGAGTCATTGCGGGGGCCAACATGGTACTGGTGGATTTTCACCCGGCACCTCATCTGGCACTGGTCGACGGACCCCAGGCGCTGCTGCTCGAGGAACTCCCTTATTTTCTCGAGGATATCGCCATCGCGCGCGAGGCCTACGAGCGCCGGCAGAAGCTTGCGGCCCGATCAGGCCAGGTATTGCGCGTAGCGGAAGGTTCCTGAGCCACGTATCCGGGACATTGCCTCGGCGCTTCCTTTGCACGCCGTCACGAGCATCCTGCGCGCTTTCCTAGAAGATATCGTGTGTCCCCGCGTAGATCTCGGCGTTGTGGTCGTTGATACCGTATCCGACATCGAGCCGCAGTTCCACGTTGACGAACGAGCGGATGCGCCACCGCAGACCCGTGCCGACATCAGTCTCAAGGTGAGTCAGGGTCATATGGGCGTCGTTCGGATAGGCGTTTCCGATGTCCGTGAATAGAACCCCGCGCCAGGCGGGGTTTCCATCGAGCGGCCGCAGATACTGGATGTTGGCCAGCACAAAAGCGCGGCCATAGAACTCGTTTCTCGGGAACCCGCGGAGCGTGTCGCTCCCCCCGAGATAGAACACGGGGGCAGGATATCCGCTCGAAAGCCCGATCTGGAACTGCGTGTCGATGTTCTGGTAGGGCGTGCGGCCCACCGGAACATACGAGCGGACATACAGCAGGTGCTGGGTGAAACCATAGTCGGAACCAAAACCCCGGGCCCCGACCTCCAGGTTGTAGCCGTAGGCGACTCCCTTGCGGTTCCAGGTCAGATCCTGCACATCCGTGTATCCCAGGGCAGCCGTCACGCCGACGGTACGGGCAGTCTGGTACAGATCAGGTACCCCCGAAACGTACTGGTAGAAATCGTCAGCCCAGGCCAGCCCGAGCGCGCCAATCCATCCGGCGCTCGGGCCACCGAAGAGAAATTTCGTGACCGTGATGTTTAACGATCGGCCGTCGAACCGGTATATGCCCTGGCCGATCCCGGCGGGCCCCGCCGTCACATCGTTGCGCTGCCGTCCGCCGGATATGCTGATTCCGTAATTTGTGCCCACGATCCGCGGGTAGTCATAGCTGAACGACCAGCTGTGGATCGTGGTCGTGTTAAGGCCATTCGGGATGGTCCTCTCGTATAGGACCTGCACATGCTGGTTCAGCCCGAGGAAATTATCGAGCGTAACCGCACCCCCGTAGCTGACGTCACCATCGGCATTGCGGCTGAGACGCGGGAGCGGCAAAACGTAATATTTCTCTTTGACGGCGACCTGCAGAATCTTGCCATTCTTCGCCGGCAAAAGCCTGGTATGGACACTCTTGAACAACCCGAGGTTCATGATCGCCTGACGGGAGGCAGCAATCTTCCGCCGATTCACGGGGTCACCCACGTGGATCGTCATCTCCTGCAGCATGATGCTCGGGCGCGTCACCTTGTTGCCGACAAACTGGATGGCGACGATACGGTCCACGGCGCGCGCCTGCGCCGGCAGCGATGCAAGCCCTATCAGTAGCAGGATGGTACAGCGATGTCTACCGATGATCGTCTTCCCTTGACGCATGGCCAGCCCCGAGGCTGTGACGCCCTAACTCGGGACCATGGTCCGGCGTGGGCCGCCGCCCGGCAACCGCCTACACGCCAGGATAGTGTCGCAGGGTGGGCCCCACATAGAGCTGCCGGGGTCTGTCAATGCCATGTTTCGCATCCTGCTGTAGCTCAAGCCACTGACTCACCCACCCGACAGTGCGGGCCACCGCGAAAACCGCGGTAAACATCTTGGTTGGTAACCCCATAGCGCGCAGCAGGATTCCCGAATAGAAATCAACGTTCGGATACAGTTTGCGTTCTATGAAATACTCGTCTTTGAGCGCGATCTCCTCCAACTCAAGAGCGACAGCCATCAGCGGATCGTTCTCAAGCCCAAGATGCTTCAGCACCTCCTTGGCCCGCGCCTGGATCACTCTGGATCTCGGGTCGAAATTCTTATAGATCCGGTGGCCGAAACCCATCAGCCGAAATGAGTCGCTCTTGTCCTTGGCGCGCGCAATGGTCTTCGGGATGTTTTCCGGGGTGCCGATATCCATAAGCATCTTGAGCACCTCTTCGTTCGCTCCTCCGTGCGCGGGGCCCCAGAGACTTGCGATGCCAGCGGCAATGCAGGCGAACGGATTGGCGCCGGAAGATGCGGCCATGCGCACGGTAGACGTCGAAGCATTCTGCTCATGATCCGCGTGCAGGATCATGATCGCATCCATGGCCCGGGCCTGCACCGGATCGACCTGGAACTCCTGGTTCGGCATGCCAAACAACATCTGCATGAAATTTGACGCATAATTCAGGTCATTCCGGGGATAGCGCAATGGACGCCCGATGCTGTAGGTATAGCTCGCCGCTGCAATCGTCGGCATCTTCGCCACGAGCCGCACCGCTGCGTTCAGCCGCTGCTGCCCGTCATGAATATCAAGATGCTCGTGATAGAACGCAGACAAAGCCCCCACCACGCCCACCATGATCGCCATGGGGTGCGCATCGCGGCGGAATCCCCGGTAGAAACTGATCACCTGTTCGTGGAGAAGATTGTGCTGGTGAATCTGTTCCTCGAAGGACTCAAACTGTCCCTTTGTCGGCAATTCACCGAATAACAGCAGGAACGCAACCTCGGCGAACGAACTTTTCTCTGCCAGTTCCGCGATCGGATAACCACGGTACAGAAGCACCCCCGCGTCCCCGTCCACGAAGGTGATCGCGCTTTTGCACGAAGCGGTCGAGCGGTAGCCGGGGTCGTATGCCAGAAGAT
>JAJYDT010000141.1 GCA_021777335.1 Pseudomonadota bacterium
CTCGAATCGGACCGCAAAAGGATCGGCCTTGTCGACCACATAGCCGTTATAGCGGGACTTGATGTGATATTTGTATATGGCCCCCGGAGTGATACCCGCGATGAATCCTTCCCAGATGCCCGATTCGTCCGGTCTCGCATTCAGAACATGTTCCGTCCTGCACCAGGCATTGAAATCTCCGATCACAGACACCGACAGCGCGTTTGGGGCCCAGACTGCAAAATAGACTCCTTCGACGCCATCCGCATTCAGGTGATGCGACCCGAGCTTTTCATACAACCGGAAGTGCCGCCCCTGTTTGAAAAGAAAGATGTCATAATCGGAAAGCAGGCTGAACTTACGAACGCCGCCGTACACCGTTGGGGAATCGGATCGTGCGCCAATCATCAATTACCTCCGTCGCGCGAATCGCCACTCGGACCACGTGCCGCAGCCGGTGCCCAGTTCCAGCTGCGCAATGCCCTCATTAGATGAAAAATCGGTCCATCGCGCGCCGGGAAAAGATGCAGGTATGAGCATATCAGGGACGCTTGCCTGCCACCATGGCAATCTCGACAGCAGTTCGCCTCGCTGGCAATTATCGGCAGCACCTTGTTCTCGGTGCCGTGCTTGCGGTTTCGAAATACTCTCCGGACAATAGCGTGAATCGAATACGATAGCCCAGCACGTGCAATCCTTCCGCGAATTCGGCACAGGAACACAGGCTGCTGCCGATTGTCATTGCCCACATCACAGCCGACGCGCGCGCTGAGTGAATTGGCCAAAACACAGGGTTGCCCGGGCACTTACAGGCACGTTTGTGCGTGACTTCGAACGCGACGATATGGCGTTGTCGCACCTCATGTTTACGCCCAACGAAGTCTTCAGGTTCGCGAGGAGCCGCGAGTACGCCGTCATCGAGGATGCCCGGGGTAGTTTCGAGGTGGCGCACGCCAAGCTTTGTGCGAGCCGCACCCTCTGGCTCATAACATACTTGAGCCCAAAGCCCACAAGATACTGTTCAAGGCCCATGCCGGGAATCTGGACAATGCTGGAGGGCTAAATGGTGGCCGGCAGGACTCGAACAGAATGTAGTAGAGTCGAGAAGTGGCGCGGTAGCTGTAGGAGGGAGGCTTGTCTGTTGCTGGCCCTTTCGGTCGCCAGTGCCCAAGTAGCTGCTCCATCACCCCGTTTCCACTTCCCGCTCGTCGAACCGAACGTGCGCTATTTACGCATTCGGCTCTCGGACAGGAACTCATGCTTTCGCCCACGGGAGGTTGCGGGTCAGCGCCGGCAGGTAGACCAGCCCGAGTGTCTCGTGCAGGTACTGTTCCGGGAAGCGTGTCTTCCCATTGCCGCTGATCTTGTGTTTATTGCACAACCACCGGCGGAGCCTCTGCGTGGCATGTGCGTTGACTGCCCGGTACGACTTACTGACCGGGCCGAGGCAAAAGTAGTTTGCCCACCCTACCAGTTTCCGGTTCAGTCGCGCGACCACGATGTCGGCATCCAGACACAGCATCTTTCGCTCGGTTTGCGCACTGATCGCCTCGATCATGCGCCGGATGCTCTTCTTTGACGGACGCGACCCCAGATAGGATCGCCCCGTCTGTTCCGAATAGCAACGTTCGAAAGAGTAGCCCAGAAAGTCGAACCGTCCTTCCGGCAGTCGGCAAACATGGGTCTTATCCTCATTCACCGTCAGACCGATCTGGCTGGCAACCTGCCGTAGCGCCGCCAAGGCTTCTTCAGCCCGATAGCGGCAGCAGATCACCAGATCGTCGGCGTAGGTGACGATACGAGCGTCGAAGTAACGCTCGAATCCCCGCCGCTTCCACCCCAGCACCAGCCGTCTCATGTAGAGATTGCTGAGGAGCGGTGAAATCGGTGAGCCTTGAGGAATGCCCCGCTTGCTGTCCTTGTTCCGGGTCGTGCGCCGCGTGCGGCCCTGATCGTCGGCCTCTTCCACCGGGGCCTCGAGCCACATCTTGATCAGATGTAGTATCTGCCGGTCTAATACCCGGCGCGCCACCGATGTCATGAGTTGGGCATGCGGGATGCTGCCGAAATAGTCCGTCAGATCCGCATCGACGACCTGGGTGCGACCCGTCACCAACAGTTCGCGTGTCTCCTGCACCGCGGACAGCGCGCTGCGTTCCGGCCGATATCCGTGCTGTTCCGGCGGCAGATCGGCTTCGAAGATCGGGGCGAGTATCAGCATCGCCGTCATCATCACCGTCCTGTCGCGGATCGTGGGGATCGACAACGGCCGCAGCTTACCGTTCGGTTTGGGGACGTACACGCGCCTGAGTGCTTGCGGTCGGTAGGTCTTCTTCCTGAGTGTGTCCGCCAGTTCCCCAAGCCAGCGCTCTACCCCGTATGCCTCGATGTCCTCAAAACGCTCGCCGTCCACTCCTGCCGCCCCTTGATTGGCGCGACAGCAGGCATAGGCGTGTTGTAGCACGTCTTTCCGGTACACCTTGTCGTACAGCGCGTAGAACCGAAAGCCGGGTTCACCCTTCGCTTTGGCATGCAGCGCCCTCTGTAGCTTCTGGATAGCCTCTGGAGTTGCTAGGTTTCCCAATCTCCAATCCCTCGCTATGTCTTGCGCTGATCCTGAACCAGGGCCGCTTCCCTCCGCCGGCATTACCCGGTTTCATCGGTATTACCGGCCCCTCCGTCGCCCCATCACGCCCGGCCTGTCCCTCGCGGGCGTCCGGTTGATCCTCACGCTCGATCACGTGACGGGGTTTCCCGTGTTGCGCGGTCTTCCTCTTTCATGCATGCCATCGCCACTACCCCGGCGGAACCCCTGGGTGCTCTCTACGCTCGCTTCCCCAGTAGTGATAGCCTTCCCCGTAACTTAGCCGGGTCGGCTTCCGCGTTAAACTTTTCGAGGCCTGCTCAGCGTTCACTCCCGTTACGGCCTGCATGCTCGCCAAGTCCCTTTCAGGACCCTCTACATCGAAGGCTTCAGTCGCTTCGTTGCCTCTGCGCCTGCTCCGATTGCTTCCGGCCAGAGCGAAAGTTGCCGGGTGGGATTTGCACCCACTGAAAGACCGTGCCTTGGCACGGCGCACCAAGTATCTGTCTAAATTGTTATTTCGTGCAGACAGCACGATTATTAGTCCTCTCTTTTGTACTCACCTCTGAACATCATCGATCTCGTTCTCGAACCCGCGACCATCGCTATTCCGACTGTCGGTGACGCCTGAAACCTCTTTCTTCAGGCCACCAATGCCGATGCCCTTAATTGCCCAAGCGCGGTCATCAACTCGTGCACTTGAATGTTGAATGTGTGGCCGTCGTGCCGATCGCTGATATACCGTGAGCGGCTGGCGCAGCGCGAGGACCCCGAGATTTAGGGACGGATGAATGCGGTATACAGCAATGAGGAAATCAAACAGCACCCGCGTAGCCGAAGAATTTTCGATAAGGACAGGCTGTGACTGACCGGAAATCGGCCATTGCCGTCGGTGGCGGTAGCCCCGTTCAGTGTCCGGTATCATGCGGCCTGCAGACGTTGGTTTACGGGATCGTGCCGAACCGCCCGTACGGTCCGGAAGGGGCTCATGCGCATGCGCTCTATTGCAACAGGTGCGACTCCCTGAGTGGTTGTGATGAAGCGGGGATGTGGGCATGCTGCTTGACGGCCATCATCACGCGCGCCCTGCTCGGGCGCCCGTACTGCGGGCAAAATAGGGTCGATATTTTGACCCTGTAGCATTACGAGGCTTCCAAGTTAAAGCCGACGTCACCGCTAATCCAGGTATTCTTATCGCGAACAATTGCCTGTACCGGCAGATCCGTCG
>JAJYDT010000142.1 GCA_021777335.1 Pseudomonadota bacterium
TCCCTGGACAAGCACGTGACCGTGATGCCGCGCAGCACTCTTGGACAGGGGGATGCCGAGGCCGCGTTGACAGGTACGCGGCGAGATCGCCCCAAACCCGGCACAAGGCGGGGGTGACATAGACCAACCCGGGGATGTAGATTAAATCGGCATTTTCAGGGAACCGGTTGTCGCCACAAGACAACACGCGCCGCAGACGCCCCTCCGGCCCAGGCTTTGCGGGAAAAACGTGAGGATTGACACCCTTGGTGAATTCGTTGCACTGTGACACAGGAAGTTTATGTCAGATGTGTGGGTGTAACGGGATGCGACCCCCATGCTGGATGGCCTCTTAGAAAAACATATAAGAAACGGGACCTTGCGGATAGAGCATGCCGGGGGCCCGGTGCTGGAGTATGGGAACGGGTCACCGCACGCCCTGTTGCGTCTGACACACCCCAGGGCCGAACGGCGGATTCTGAGGGACCCGGAATACGAGTTGGGTGCGACCTATGTCGACGGGCTCTGGGAGACACCCAACCTCGCGGCCCTGCTTGAACTCCTCTATCGAAACTTTCGCAGCTATGTCCTGCCCCCACTGAACCCGATCGGACGCCTTGGCCGTCTGCTCCGCCAATGGAACCGGAGGGTTGCGGCGCGGCAACACGTCGCACACCATTATGATCTCGACGAATGGCTCTTCCGCCACTTCCTCGACCGCGACCTCCACTACTCCTGTGCCTATTTTTCGAGGCCAGACCTGGGGCTTGAAGAGGCGCAGCAGGCGAAATGCGCGCACCTTGCCCGAAAGCTCAAGCTGCGCGCGGGGCAGGAGGTCCTGGACATCGGCTGCGGGTGGGGCAGTCTCGCGCTCTATCTCGCACGCCATCACGATGTGCGGGTCACCGGTGTCACGCTTTCAAAAGAACAATGGCGCGTCGCCAACGAGTGCGCACAGGCTCAAGGGCTTACCGGCCAGGTGCGCTTCCTTTATGAGGATTACCGCGAGCATCGCGGGCGCTATCAGCGCATCGTCAGCGTCGGCATGTTTGAACACGTCGGGCTACCGAACTATCCGGTGTTCTTCAACCGGGTCGCGAACCTGCTCGAACCCGGTCACGGGATCGCGGTGCTGCACCATATCGGCCGTCCCGGGCCACCTGGCACCACGAACGCATGGATCCGCCGACATGTCTTTCCCGGGGGCTACAATCCTTCGCTCTCCGAGGTGCTCGCCCCGATCGAGCGTTCGGGGCTCTGGACTACCGATATCGAGGTGTGGCGGCTCCATTACCGGGATACCCTGAAGGAGTGGGGCCGACGTTTCCAGGTAGCGCGCACCGAGGTCGTGGCGCGCAAGGGCGCGCAGTTTGCGCGGCTCTGGGAATTCTACCTCGCGGCGTGTGAAGCAGCGTTCGCCGTGGGCCATCTCGTCGTATTTCAGCACCAGCTCGCGAACACGCTCGAGGCGGTACCGCTCACTCGTGACTACCTCTATACCATTACTGACCGCGGACAACCGGAGGATCGCTCGGTGGCGCGAAAGAGTCCATCCGGACCGCGACGCGTGCGCTGACGCGCGATCGCTTGATGATCATCTCCGGGATGCGTGACTTCCGAGCGCAGCCGACACCGCCTCGCTCCTTGGCACCCCGTTGCTCGCGGTACGTCTCGATTGAGGATGGATCTGCTGGGACGGGGCCAACCGCCGCCGGATCTATGCCACGCACAAATTCGATCCCGACACACCTCGCTGGATAGCGAACAAAACGTCAGTCGGCCACCCCGGGGTCGCTTCTTGGGACCGGGCCCCTTGCTTTCGCGCCTCCTCGAACACGCGTAACTCCTGGAGACCACGCTCGTTCCGGTGCGCGTGATGGCACTGCTTGCAGGGCGCTCGCTCATCCTTGGATTCATGACCCGCACCGGCGCGGCGGCGACGGTCCTCCTGAGTACAGCCTTGATGCCGGTATTCGGGTGGACGGTATCGTTCCATGCTTAAACTGTCGGGGATCGGTGTATGGGCCGCCATGATCGACGGGGGGCGATTCCGAACACAGAGGTGGCGAAATAGCCCAGCGAGCGGTGGGCACCGCCGATGGAGAGGCATTTCGTGTCGCCGGTGAATCTGCCGTCACGTCCCATGGGCTTGACGAAAGGAGGGTTATGTAGTAACGTTTATACAAATAAGTTTGCCTTTGCAAACAGGGGTGCCGCCCATGACGATTACCACGCTATCCAGCCGGGAGTTCAACCAGGACACCAGCCGGGCCAAGAAGGCCGCTTCAGCGGGACCCGTGTTCATCACCGACCGGGGCAAGCCCGCCCATGTCCTGCTCAGCATCGAGGAATACCAGCGCATCACTGGCAAACAGCAAAATATCGTTGATGCCCTGGGTCGGCCGGCCGGTGTCGAAGACATCGAGATTGAGTTTCCGCGCTCGCGTGAATTCGCTCGCTCCGTCGATCTTTCCTGATGTTTCTGCTCGACACTAACGTCGTCTCGGAGCTGCGCAAGGTCAGAAGTGGTAAGGCTCATCCCCACGTGGCTGCATGGGTGCGTACAGTACCTGGCAGCAGTCTTTTCCTCTCGGCCATCGTCGTCCAGGAGCTGGAAATCGGCGTTTTGCAGCTGGAACGAAAAGACCCCACCCAAGGCGCGGTCTTGCGCGCCTGGCTAGACGAGCATGTCTTACTGATCTTCGCCGATCGTGTTCTGTCCGTTGACACAGCCGTCGCGCGGCGCAGTGCGCGCCTGCATGTGCCAAATCCTCAACCCTACCGGGATAGACTGATCGCCGCGACAGCACTTGTACATGGCCTGACGATCGCGACCCGGAACGTCACCGACTTCGAGGCAACCGGCGTGCTCCTCTTGGACCCATGGGAGAAACCCCGTGAGTGAGAAACCGGATATCCGTTACCGTCCCGAACCGCTTCAGCAGAGTTGAACTTGGCAGTTGTTCATGGCCACGGTGGACATGAACCCGCTCAACGCCTGACCTGCGAGGATCAGGCACGCATTCGCGACCTGTTTGCGCATGCCAGAGGTCTGGATGGGAGGCCACGGCCGGCAACATCCGTGGCGCGGGGCCTTTCGAGCGACGACACTTGGCGGGCGGGTCGGGGATATTGTCAACAGAGCTCCAGTCCTGTCGTCGATTGACGACCCCAGGGCACTAAACGCCCTGATCTGCGAGCACGCGCCGCTTTGAAGAAGCGGGACTTCTAGACCCACGCAGTAGTGTACCGACTTATGTGCACATTCTTGGACTGCTGAAGCGGTCATGGGTTGAGGGAGATTGTCGAGATCAACCCTGAAGCCCGTTGGAGGGGCACATACCATGACCGTGAAACAGCATAACGCCAACCAGAGTGACCTCAAAGCCTGGGTGGCGGAAGACCGGGATCTCATGAAGACCCTGATGAAACAGGCATTGCAGGAGGTCCTCGAGACCGAGATGACCGAACTCCTCGGGGCCGGCCCCCACGAACGGGAGGCCGGACGCCAGGGCTACCGGGCCGGCCATGACGAACGCGGACTCGTCACGCGCATTGGCAAGCTTGAGCTGCGAGTGCCCCGGGACCGGAACGGGCAGTTCCAGACGGCTTTGTTTGAGCGCACCCAGCGCTCGGAGAAGGCATTTGTGGCGGCACTGGCCGAGAGGTACGTCCAGGGGGTCTTCACCTGCTGCCGCCGCGCATATGCATGCCGGCCTCGGAGGCTTGTTCACGGGCTGGGGCTATCTGCACAGCGCTCTCTATCGTTACTTCTGCCGGGACAGGGCATGTGTTGGC
>JAJYDT010000143.1 GCA_021777335.1 Pseudomonadota bacterium
TTCTGGCGACTCTCATCGAGGCGTACGAGGCCGCGCACTATCCCATGGATCCACCCGACCCGATCGAGGCGATCAAGTTTCGTATCGAGCAACAGGGACTCTCGCGCAAGGACCTGGAAGAGATCCTCGGAACCCGTACCCGGGTCTCCGAGGTGCTCAATCGCAAGCGTGGTCTTTCGATCAACATGATCCGAGCTCTACACGAGAAGCTCGGGATCTCCGCTGAGATCCTGATCGGGGCGATTCGGGGGCCGAAGACTGCATGAATGCCTCGGCTGACTGATGCGCGACCGGTCAGCTTATAGCTTGAATGACCCCGCCGTTAGTCAGACACGCGTCTTGCCTGCCGCGAGGCGCGAGTGCGCGTCTTTACGGATCGCGGTCTGCAGGCTCCCTTGGCGCCCAGCCATTGACACAGCCGAGCGCGTACGCGCCCCAGGTTTCCACCTTGAACCGCCCGCAGTGTCCGTCCGGGGCATCGCCAGGGATCGCCCGGAAACGCACGCAGGTGGCGCAAGGGCGGGCAGGGGCAGGGGGCGGGCCTGCGAATTTCGGTTTGGCTCTTTCTGGAGCTGCTCGATCTGCATCCGCAGCCCCTGATTCTTTGGAAATGTCCGTCTGGGGGACTGCCAAAACTGACGAAACGGGGGTTTTGGCAGTTTCGGCAGCAGGTGTCCCGGCCGTTCCAGAGATTTCGCGGGCAGCCCGCTCGAGCCAATTCATCCGTCGTCCTGCTTGCGCGGTAGCGCCGGGTTGATCCGATAACGCACCGTCGGCCTGCCGCCTGTAGTGCTCTCGGGCGTCCTTTCCCGCCGCACCCAGCCCTCGCCCTCCAGCCAGTCGAGCGCGGCTCGGACCGCCTCATCGGCGGTCAGATGTCGCCACTGATTGCGCCGCACATCGCGTGCGGTAAACCCGTCAGGCGGCATCCCGCGCTTGATCCGGTCCGATAGGGCTTGCGCCGCCCTCTGTCCCGCATCGGCCAGCAGGCCATAGCAGCGCCGCGCGTGTCCTTCCAGGTACTCGCACCATGCCGCTGCCCGCAAGGCCGCATCCTTGCCCACCGGCCCGGTGATGCCGCGATGGACGCAATCGACCAAGTGCAGGATCAGCGCCAGGGCCGGAAACAGCTTGTCGTATTTCGCCAGGTGTTGCCGGATGATCGGGTTGTCCTCACGCTCAATCCGCGCCCGGTGCAGATCGGTAGACCATTCGATGAAGACCTCTTGCGCGTCCGGACCGAAGCGGAAGTAGGGGAACTTGGCGAAGTCATCGGCGGGGGCCGCCCCGAGCGCCACCGCGTCCATGCCCGCGAGTTTCTCGAATACCGCACAGGCGGAGTCCCGGGCCTCCTTGTTCGGCGACCTGTCCCGCCACTCCCAGCATCGGTGATCAGGGTATACGAGGAACTGGAATCGCTGCAGCATCCCGTCGTTGGCGAGTGCCTTGACCGCTTCTTCCAGGTAGGCGATCAGCTTGTCCGGCTGGATGCCGCCGATGAGGGACACGCACACATTCTCGATGCGGACATGGCCGCGGCCAACCCGATCGGTGTCGAAGTGCTGGTTGCCGTTCCAGGCTTCCAGCCAAAATGCGCGCTCTCCCTCGCGTCCCTCCCGGTCCCAGCTGGCGATCAGGCCGACCAGCTCGTCACGCTTCGCCAGGATCCCGCTTGGATTATCCCGCAGCAGCTCGCCCAGCTTCTCGACGGTGGTGTCATTGGTCTTGTAGCGCCGCTCTTTGGGCGTCTCGGGCTCGGCCAGATCACCAAGCTCCCGCGCAATTTCCGCTAGACCCTGGCCTGACTTCTTTGCCTGCTGTTTGACGCGCCCTTCGATCGCGTCTTTCCTGGCGGTATGGATTAGCATCTGACCTTCGTACTCCCGTCTTGCCGCATCGTGCTCCCTGTGTGCGTTCGTGATCAGCCGATCGAGCGGTCGCAGACCCGCGTCGAGCGCCGGGGACTTCTTGGTGGACGGGTCTCCCACCACGGCGCCCCACAGGTTGGGGACGATCAGCCACGAATCATTCTGCTTGGGTTTGATTGCGCATCCCGCGCCGATCAGGGAGCCGAGCGCCACCAGCGCCGCCGCCGCCACGTAATCCAGCGGGCAGGGCATGCGCTCGGCCTCATCCATCACCCAGGCGCGCAATACCTCGGGCAGACGCGTCTCCGGCTGAAACGGCGGGACGGGCCGCAGCTCATGCGCGATGGGTCGGGGCTCCGGCCAGCTTGCGCTCTGGCTGGTGCCGCGCGACCGTTCAAACTTCCGCGTCGGCGCGGTGCCTCGGTGCACCGTCTTGCCCGCCATCGGTTCGTCGTCGTAGACGGTCAGCGGCATCTCTTCGGCCGGCGGTGGCTCCAAGCGCGAGTGCATCATATCGGCGTGGGCGTCCAGCATCGCCGTGACGGAAACGTAGTCAAGTGACATGGCGCACCTCCGCCGGGGATATCAGGTCGCGTACCGCACCAATGCGAGCGGCGGCCTGCATCAGTCGTGACAGCTCCGTCTCGCTGATCCGCCGCCGCGCCGCGACGTCCGAGAGGATCATCACTGTAACGGTGAGTTCGTGATCGAGCGCCGCCAGCGCGTCCCTGGCGAACAGGCGTGATTGCACACGGGAGTGTCCACCGGCCGGTCCGGCGCCGAGCAGAGGGCGGGTGTAAAGGTGAGCCAAGGTCAGGCCGACAGCCGAGAGCACGTCGCCGACGGAGCATCCGGAGAAGCAATGCACGAGCACGCGGTCGTCAATGTCTCGGATGCTCAGGCCCGGGGAGCGGTCCTCGTGCGCGGGACATCGGGTGATCCATCGACCAGTGCCGGTCGGCCTCACGCCGCTGAGGCGGTCGAGTAGGCGACCAACGGCGTCTCCGACAGTATCGCGTGCTACACTACGCGCGCCGGTCCTATTTGGGCTGGTATTCCTTGTTGACATCGGCCGTTCCTCGGGGTCGCTACCCCCGGGGACGGCAATCTGCGCGTCCATCGATCACCTCCTGTCCGCACGGCTGCCGCGCTCGGCGGTCTCCAGCGTCTCGGGACGCCAGCCGACGGCCCGGCCGCCAATGTAGACGTCTCGCGGTGGCAGTAGCCCTTGCCGTTCCCACCGCCAGCGGGTCGGGGCGGAAATGTCATACCGTTGCTCGACACCGCGGGGCCAGATGCACGCAGTGCCGGTAGAGCGGCGTGAAGTGGATCGAGATGCCATGTGCGGTTCTCCATCGGGTTGAAAGTCGATGGAGCGAAGGTGACACGAGGCTGAGCCGAGGTGGCGCAATTGCGCCGGAACATGCGCAATTGCGCTTTCAACGATCGTCCAGCTCCCTGACGATGTCTTGCAGCGTGCGGAGAGAAAGGGTGTTTCCAAGGTCCAGTTTCGATAGCGCCTGCTGGAACCGCTTGGGCGCACCGCGCTGTTTTGGGTCGATTCCGGCCTGCTTCGCCAGAGCGGCGATCAGGGTCAGGAGGTTGTCTTTCTCTCGCGTGCCGAGAGACCCTCCGGGTGCCTTGCGGGTGTCGGTCTGCAGATATGCCTCCAATGCGGAAGGTCGCACCACTATCGTGTGGTCCTCCGGCAGGTCCAGTACCTGCTTCCCTTTGCGATAGTCTTCAAAGCCGGTGTCTTCTTCGTCGAGTACGTCCGCGACCGTGCCGTTTTCGGCGGTCAATAACAGGCCCATGCCCGACCGGAGAGGTATAGGCATTCCCCGCAGCGCACATATCCTTCTCTCGATGGCGTTGGGGACGACCCCGCGCATCACCAGGGT
>JAJYDT010000144.1 GCA_021777335.1 Pseudomonadota bacterium
GGGATCGCTGCGGCTGATGGGATTCTCGGCCAGGATTGGTCAGACGACCGGTTCCAGGACTATCTGCTTCAGGGCGTGTCGCGGACCTTCGCGCTCACTATCCCGGAGCTGCCAGGCGTGCTTGCCCGCGTCGTCTCCAACGGCTACCTGCTTTGCCGGATTATTGACACAATCGAGGATGAGGCGGGGCTCTCCCTTGAGAGCAAGCGTTATTTCTGCGGACTTTTTCCCGAGGTGGTCGCAGGCGGGATCGATGCTCGCCGTTTTTCGTCCGAGCTGCTCCCACTCTTGTCCGAGAGTACCCCTGAGCGAGAACGCGAGCTCATCGCGCTCTCCCCAAGGGTGATCCGGATCACCCACAGCTTTCGTCCATCGCAGCGTACGGCCCTTGAGACATGTGTACGGGTCATGGCACTGGGTATGGCTGATTTCCAGGAGCACAAGGACCCCTCGGGACTTGCTACCCTTGAGGACATGGAGCGCTACTGCTACCACGTTGCAGGTGTGGTCGGGGAGCTGCTAACCCGGCTCTTCTGCGACTATTCCCCCGAGATTGCGCAGCGTGAGTCGACCCTGATGTTGCTTGCGGTATATTTTGGACAGGGTCTGCAGATGACCAATATCCTGAAGGATATCTGGGAGGACCGCCGCCGCGGGAGCTGCTGGCTGCCGCGGGACGTATTCGCGCAGTTCGGATTCGATCTTGGCAACTTGGAGTCTGGTGGCGATCGTGAAGCGTTCTCCCGGGGTCTTGGACATCTGATCGCCATTGCGAACGCGCGGTTACAGGACGCGCTGCAGTACACGCTGCTTATCCCATCCCGGGAAACTGGTCTGCGCAATTTTTGCCTGTGGGCGATCGGTATGGCGATGTTGACCTTGAGAAAGATCGACCGCAATCGCAACTTCCGGGCCGGACGGGAGGTTAAGATCACGCGCCGCAGTGTCAAGGCTACAGTCATTGCAAGCCGGTTTTCCGCGCGTCATGATTTCCTGTTGCGCGGTCTGTTCCGCGTGGTCGGGGCTGGTCTTCCGCGAATATCTGAGTGCGCGGAACAGGCTACACCACCTGGCCACGTGCGCCGTCTAGGTTGAACCACCCCGTGCGTAGCAGCCTGTTGCAGGGTCAGGGTCTATGAAAAAATGGGATCGTGAATGGTGATGCCTCACGGCGCTACTGGTCGGCGGTCGGCCGCGGCGGCAAGTGGGGTTGCAGTAAAGACCGCTATCGAGCCTGAGGCCATTGACGCTGCGATTCGCCTCGCCGCCAAGGCTTTGCGGGCGCAGCAGTCTCCGGAAGGTTACTGGTGCTTCGAGCTCGAGGCGGACTGTACGATTCCGGCCGAATATGTCCTGATGATGCATTACCTGGACGAGATTGACGCTGATCTGCAGGAAAAACTTGCGGTCTATCTGAGGGAGCACCAGGAGGCCGGAGGCGGATGGCCGCTCTACCCCGGCGGTGCCTTCAATTTAAGCTGTTCCGTAAAGGCCTATTATGCTTTAAAACTTGCAGGAGATGACGTTGGGGCGCCCCACATGGTGCGTGCCCGCACTGCAATTCTTGCTCACGGAGGTGCGGCCCGCGCGAACGTTTTTACGCGTATTGCGCTCGCGCAGTTCGGTCAGGTCCCGTGGCGCGCTGTTCCATTCATGCCCGTTGAGCTCGTACTTGCACCACGGTGGTTTCCGATCCATCTCGGCCGGGTCTCGTACTGGTCCCGCACGGTGATGGTGCCACTACTGCTCCTCTGCAGCATGAGGGTGCGTGCGCGCAATCCGCAGGGGACTGATATCACTGAGCTGTTTACGGTTCCACCGTACCGGGAGCGGCATTATTTCCCGGTGCGCTCCATGGTGAACGCGGTGCTGCTTCTGTTTGAGCGTCTCGCGCGCAGGTTCGAAGGTCTGATCCCCCGCCGCCTGCGCGCGCGCGCCATAAAAGAAGCGGAGCGGTGGTTTATCGAACGACTTAAGGCCGCTGGTGGCGGTCTTGGCGCCATCTTCCCCGCCATGGTCAATTCGTACGAGGCGCTCGATTATCTTGGATATCCGCCGGAACATCCTTATCGTGTGCTGGCTAAGGAGGCGTTGCAGAAATTACTGGTCGTCGGTGTGCGCTCAGCCTATTGTCAGCCCTGCGTATCCCCGATCTGGGATACGAGTCTTGCGTGTCTTGCGTTGCAGGAGGCGGACCCAGTCGGAACCGCCAACGAGGTTCGCGCGGCACTTGATTGGATGAAAGAACGGCAATTACTGGATGCCCCCGGCGACTGGCGTGATTATCGCCCTGACCTACCTGGGGGGGGTTGGCCATTTCAATTTGACAACGCGCACTACCCGGACCTGGACGACACAAGTGTCGTTGCTTGGGCCATGATACAGGCGCGTGACGAAGCTTATCATGAGTCGGTGCACAGGGCTGCCGAGTGGGTGTGTGGCATGCAGTCACGCAACGGCGGTTTTGCCTCGTTTGATGCCGACAATACACATTACTACCTGAACGAGATCCCGTTTTCGGACCACGGGGCATTGCTCGATCCCCCAACCAGCGACGTTACGGCGCGTTGTGTCACCTTTCTGTTCCAGTATGTCCCTGCCGACGGGCGCTACCGGGAAGTGCTCGCGCGCGCACTTGATTATCTGCGGGGACAGCAGGAGGCCAATGGATCTTGGTTTGGCCGATGGGGCACCAACTATATCTATGGCACTTGGTCGGTACTGGTCGCATTCGCGCAGGCAGGTGTACCGCACGAGGATCCCGCAGTCCGTGCCGCAGTCCACTGGCTCAAACAGGTGCAACGCGAGGATGGTGGATGGGGCGAGAGTAATGACAGTTATGAGGATCCCGATATGGCCGGTCGTGGCACCGTGAGCTCCTCGTATCAGACGGCGTGGGCACTCCTTGGGCTAATGGCTGCGGGGGAAGTATCCTCAGAAGCCGTGCACCGAGGTATCTGTTATCTCCTGAATACCCAATCTCCCGTTGATGCCATGTGGAACGATCGCGAGTTCACCGCGCCGGGTTTTCCACGTGTGTTTTACCTCAAATATCACGGCTACGACAAATACTTCCCGCTCTGGGCGCTGGCGCGTTACCGCAACTTGGCATGGTCCCGCTGATACCCGGCAGTATCGGCTTTGTCGTTGCTATGCCGATGGAAGCAACGACGCTCGGGCGGCTGCGCCTGTCGCCACATGGTGCAATACTTCCCGATGCACGGGGGGGTATCGCGCTGTCCGGTATCGGTGCTAGCCACGCACGCGAAGCAGCGCTCGGGCTTGTTGCCCGCGGTGCCCGGGCGCTCGTAAGCTGGGGGGTGTGCGGAGCGCTCTCCCCGGGACTTGCCGCAGGTGCGCTCGTGATTCCGGCAGAGGTGCGCGCTTCAGATGGGCAGACGCATGAGACCTCGATGGTATGGCGTGCCCGGCTTGGCGAACTGCTGCCAGAAACGCTTCCGATGCATACCGGATCGCTGATCGAAGTCCTGCATGTCGTGACCGCTATTGCCGAGAAACAGGAGCTACACCGGCGGTCCGGGGCCGTGGCAGTGGACATGGAGAGCGCGGCTGTCGCTGGTGTGGCTGCCGGGGCGGGTTTTCCGTTTATAGCCATTCGCGCCGTGGTTGATTCCGCTAATACGGTGTTTCCGG
>JAJYDT010000006.1 GCA_021777335.1 Pseudomonadota bacterium
ACCCCGCGTACCCGGTGTTTTCAGGGTACGCGGAGGGCCTGCTCAGTGAACCCAAACGTTCCGCGCCAAGTCTGGCGGCGGAAGTCGATACGCAGCCAGTGCGGTATGAACGCGGTAGAATTGACGATCGGGAAATCGGTAAGCGGCACCTCGTCATAGTCGCTCATCTGGCAGGTGCGCGTCATCACCGGACGGAATGCCACCTCAAGATACGTGCCCGCCGCTACAAAACTACGGCTTCGGACCTGCTCATCGAAACGTACCCGCTTGCGAATCAGGCAGCTGAAATAAAGCTCCATCTCGACCCGGAGCGGGTGTTCCCGTTGCTCGAGCATGCGCCGGGCAGCGGTGCTCCAGTCGATCTCAACCGGTTTTCCAGAGATCTCAATGATCATGCCCATCGTGATGCCCCCTAGCGGCGTGGTTGAAGCGCTCGTGTTTTTTTACCATCATGCCCCCAGAAATCGCGTGACGGCAAGGCGCCAGCAGGGGCATAAATTGCGTGCGGCTTATGGTCCCCCGTCGTGGAAGAAACCCCTTGTTTTCATTTTAGTACACTTTCGGGCACATCGGGGGGGCTTGAAGTGCCCCCATCTTTTTTCTTTCGGTGCCCTTTTTTGCATTCATATCGGTCATCAGGGATGAAACGCCGGTCCTCCAGAACGGAGTCTTTCCCGGATCCGGTGTAGGAGGCCGCTCTTTTGGGTACGCTGCCGCGCGCCCTGCGCTTGGCGGCATCTGCCGCATATTCGGGTCAGGGCGACGTATGTGAGTACCTCATTTTTTCCTAGATCCTGACCCATAGAACCGCTGTAGGCCCTGTGGGTTCAGGTGTTTCGCGTTTCATTTGAGGCTGGCCAGTGGCTGCGGGCACTCGTGAATTGGCCGCTGCTACCGGGTCGATTGCAAGAAGAAGTAGACTACCGGGACCACGAGCGGCGAGTGCGACATCGAGGGACTCTATGGATGCGCTGATCGACAGATTTCACCGACGAATCGAATATGTCCGCGTGTCGGTGACAGATCGATGCGACCTTCGCTGCACCTACTGTCTGCCCAAGGGATTCAAGGAGTTTGACGAGCCCGAAGGGTGGCTCACGTTCGATGAGATCGAACGCATCCTGCGTGTCTTCGTTCGTCTCGGCGTACACCGCGTGCGCATCACAGGGGGCGAACCGCTCGTGCGGCGCAATGTTGTCGACCTTGTCTCGCGTCTCGCCGGTCTCGGAATACCCGACCTCTCGCTCAGCACCAATGGCGTTCGGCTCGCGCGGCTTGCCAGGCCCTTGCGGGCGGCTGGGGTCTCGCGCCTCAATGTCAGTCTTGATTCCCTTCGTCCGGACCGGTTTTCGGAGATCACCGGCGGTGGCCGCCTGCGCAAGGTATGCGACGGCCTGATGGCCGCAAAGTCCGCTGGATTCTCACCGATCAAAATCAACACCGTTGCCATGAGGGGTGTCAACGATGATGAGTTTGAGGATCTGATCGAGTTCTGTATCGTGCACGGTTTCATGTGGCGGCTGATCGAGACCATGCCTATCGGCTCCACGGGGCGTGCGGCGCAGAAACAGTATTTGGACCTCCAGTCTGTGCGCCTGCGTCTTGCGGAGCGCTATGATCTTGTCCCGGTTGTTGTGCCTGGAGGTGGCCCGGCGCGCTATCTCCGCGTGTCCGGCACGGATCTTGTGATTGGTTTTATTACACCTATCTCACAGCATTTCTGCGAGACCTGCAATCGTGTACGGCTTGCCGCCGACGGCACACTGTACCTATGTCTTGGACAGGAGCACAGCGTCGATCTGCGCGCGCTCTTGCGCGCGGATGCGAGCGACGAAGCGCTGGCCGAGACTATCGTGGCGGCGGTGGGACTCAAACCCGAACGCCACGAGTTCCATGAATTTCCGCAAAAGATCATGCGTCTTATGGCAAGAACTGGCGGTTAACCGCCGTTTTTCCTGCGCAACCTCTCGTGTTCGGCAGAGGTTGCCCACAGGTACCCCGCCGTACGTTGCTTGACGGAAAAGGTCGTTTCTTCTATAACGTGCTCCAAGCGCAAGTACGCGTGAAAAAACGATCATTGCCCAGGAGGGAGTACCATGCGGAAGACGTTCGTTGTGGCTGCGATGCTCGCGGCTTCTCCATTGGCGTTTGCTGGCAATAACAATGTCGGATGCGGTGTAGGCACGATTATCTTCGACCACCAAAGCGGTGTCGCACCTCAGGTGCTTGCCGTCACCACAAATGGGACCTTTGGGAACCAAACCTTTGGGATTTCCTCAGGGACTCTCGGATGCTCGAGGGATGGTGTCGTGGCAAATCCCGTGCGCGTGTCGATGTTCGTAGGTTCGAATATGGATCAGTTGGCGCGTAACATGTCGGCGGGTCATGGACAGAGTCTGAATGCCCTGGCTGACCTTATCGGTATCAAGAACCACGAGAAGGTTGCGTTCTTCCAGCTCACCCAGCGCCATTTTGCGCAGATCGTTCCGACCGCGCATATCACGGCTAAACAGATGGTCACGAATCTGAGCGCAGTGATGTCCTCAACACCGGAGTTCGCTCCATACGCACGTAACGTTTAAGGTTTTACGCGCCCCGGTGGTCCATTGCCGGGGCGCGCTTTTGTTTTTGCTTGCGGTTACCTGCCTGTACGCATCACCTGCTTTTGCCGGCGTGCACGGAAAGAATCCCTATCTCGTCGAGCTGATTCACCGTGCCCAGGCGCTGCATCTCGCGCATCGCCCCGGCTGGCTTGCGCTTGGGCTCTATAACCGCGGTATGTTTGGTGGTTACGCCAGCGAGTCGGATGATCCTAAGTTCTTCGCGGCCAGGAACGGCGCGCATCATCCTGGGGCCGAACTCAAGGCAACACTTGCGTCTTTCTTCTCAAAAGCGAAAAGCAATGCGCGGATGCAGAACCCGCAATGCCGTTTCATCGCCCGCTACCATTGGCTTGACAGCAAACTCCATTTCAATCCACATGATCTGCCACCGCGCCGATGCGCGCGCTTCCATGCGTGGTACCGTGCCCTTGCCCCCCGTTCGATTGACGTCGTATTTCCCGCAGCGAATGTGAACAACCCGTCGTCGATGTTCGGCCATCTCTTCCTGCGCGTGAACAGTCGCCGCCGAAACGCCCGAAACGCACTGCTTTCGTACTCGGTGAGCTACGCCGCCGACATCAACAAAGGAGACCCAGGCATCCTGTTCGCGTACAAAGGATTGTTCGGGGGTTACCCGGGGAGTTTCACCATGAGCCCCTACTATGCAAAGGTGCGCGAGTATGGCAGTTTCCATAATCGGGACATCTGGGTGTACCCGCTACACATCACGAGACCCGAGATGAAGCAGCTGCTGCGGGAGGTCTGGGAGCTGGGCCCGGTGCAGTTTCCGTATTATTTTTTCAGCCGCAACTGCGCCTCGCAGGACCTTAATCTGCTCACCGGCGCGAATCCGTCGCTCCATCTGTTTCGGCCTTTCCATGGCTGGATCATTCCGAGCGACGCGGTGCGTGTGCTTTGGAGAAAAGGGCTCCTTGGCCCGGCGCGGTATCGTCCGTCACTTCGCACGCGGCTAAAGGCGCGCCTTGCGCACCTGTCTTCGGCCGAGCAGCGGATGGTGAAGCCCGTGGCGGCGGGTGCACGGCCGCCGGCGTTCCGCGCGCTCTCCGGTCAATCACAGGCTCGTGTGCTTGATGCCGCGTATGCCTATGTCCATTACCAGTATCTCAGGGGCGACGATCTCGGTCCTGATGGGCGTAAACGCGCAGCCCGAGCGCAGCGCGCCTTGCTGCTCGCCCGTAGCCAACGCCCCAGTCCGCCGCCACAGCCGGCATTGAGGACGCCAGCGCCTCCCCAGGAGGGACATGAGAGCGAGCGTCTCCTGATTGGGGTTGGGGTGCGCGGGCACCGAGGCTACCAGGATCTCGCGTGGCGGCCTGCGTATCACGACCTGCTGGATCCCGGGCGCGGCTATACCCCGGGCGCACAGATCGATTTTCTTGATCTTCGGCTACGCCACTATGCGGACCGGCATGGGGTCCAGTTAGAACGCCTTCGGCTCGTGGACATCGTGTCGCTTGCGACGCGTAACCGATTTTTTCACCCTTGGTCGTGGAGCATCGAGACCGGACTGACCCGTCGCCAGGTGACACCAAACAGCGACCCCGTGCTCTTCAATGTTGTCGGTGGCGGCGGCGTAACCTATGGGCGACTCAGCCGCTTCGTGGTCTACGGGTTCGTCGACGGCGCCGCCGAGGCCGGCCGTGGTCTTCAGCCAGGCTACGCAATCGGTGTGGGTCCCGAAATAGGCCTGCTCGCGCGGCCGGCAAGACGTTGGCGGATTCGTGCGTTCGTCCGGGCCATCCAGTTTCCGGAGGGAGACAGCCATCTTGAAACCGAGGCTGCGCTCGAGCAAAGCCTCTCCTTTGGTCGCGACCATGCGCTGAGATTCGATCTTTACCGCAAGCGGGAATTCTCCTCGTCTTGGGACCAATATGAGATCTCCTGGTCAATCTTCTTTTTCTGAATGGCGGCTCGTGGCTGCTGCCATTGCTGCAGCCCTGCTCGCGGCGTGCAGCTCGGTATTCTTTCAGCCCACCCGCGCCTATCCCTTTACTCCGGCCAGTATCGGGCTTCGCTACCGCACCCTCCAGTTCCGCTCCGGCCCGGATCTTTTGACCGGCTGGTTCCTGCCGGCCGTGGGTTGCGCACGGGGAAGCATCCTGTTCGCACACGGCAATGGCCAGAACATGGCGATGCAGATTGGGTCGGTTTACTGGCTCCCAGCGGTGCACTACAACGTGTTCGCGTTCGACTACCGGGGTTATGGTGCGTCCACCGGAACGCCTACCTTCGCGGGTGCCATCACGGACGTGCAGCGGGCGCTCACCGTACTTACCCATATGCCCGGGGTGGACCCGCACCGTATCGTCGTGTTCGGACAGAGTCTTGGCGGAGCGTTTGCAATCTACGCGGTGGCGCATCTACCCCATCCACGGGCTGTGCGCGCACTGGTGACGGAGGGTGCATTTGCCGATTACCGCGAGATTGCCCGGCAGACGCTTGGTCGCTTCTGGCTCACGTGGCTGGTCAAGTGGCCGCTGTCCTATGTGGTTCCGGACCGGTTCAGCCCCGTGAGAGCGATCGCCTCGGTTGCGCCGATCCCGGTATTAATCATTGATAGTGCTCACGATCATGTCGTTCCGGTGACGAACGCCTACCAGCTGTACCAGGCAGCGAGGCCTCCGAAACAGCTATGGATCGTGCACCATGGGGGCCATATCCAGGCGTTCAACTATCTCAACCATCGCCTGCGGTTTATCGCGTACCTGCGCCAGCTGCTTGGGCCCTCTTCGTGCGCGCGGCACGCTGGCGCAATCAGTCCGCGGGGTAATGCACCTCGCCCCCGGTAACGCGCGCAAACGGGGTGAGGTTCCAAGGGCGCGGGCGTCCTCGTCGCGGGATCTCGGCCACTGGCTCACCTAGGGCGAGCAGCGCATCTGCCAGGAGGCGTCGGTGGCAGCGGAATGGAGAGCCCTCGGCGCACATAAAAGCGATCCGGCTGCCGTTGTGGGTCGCTGAGACCCAGTGTGCCAGCGCCTCCCGGAACTCAGTGGTCTGCATATGATCCGCGTAGCCCCGGAATCCGGAGTGTCTCCAGGCCGTATTGGGCGAATTGGGGCGTGGTCGTCTCAGGCCGCCCAGCGATGGTTCGTGGAGGTAGCCGACGGCTGCTGCATGCAATGCGGCGGCGAATGGCTCACTATTGAACTGGGGGTTCATGCGTGAACGCGGAATGGTGCGTACGTCTACAAGCAGAGAGATCTGCTGCGCCTTCAGTGAGCTGATTAGCTCCTCCTGATCGCGCGTTGAATGACCAAGGGTGAAGAGGCGAAACGGGTGCGTGAACATGGGCATCAGTCGGTAAAGTCCGCACCCCATGATAACGGCTGGAGTGTTCCGGGTGAACGGGCACAGGCTCCGCGGCGTATCGCTAACGCCATTGTTTAAGGTATTCTTCGCGCTCTTTTGGCGTCCACAGACAAATGGGTTCTGGAATGAACGATCTCAATCCACTGTTTTTCCGCATCAAGGATCTGCGCGTACGGCTCGACGTGCTCCGGGGGTATCTTTGACCTTGCCACCAAGAGTGAGCGTCTGACTGAGGTACGCCGTGAGCTCGAGCAGCCGGATCTTTGGAACCGGCCTGAGCTGGCACAGGCGTTGGGCCGGGAGCGCGCCCGGCTTGAGAGCGAGATTGGCGGTGTGGCATCCATCGAGACAGGGCTCGGCGAGGCCGAGGGGTTGCTCGAGCTTGCGAAGAGCGAGGGCGATGCCGGGCTCGTGCCGGAGATCGAGCACGATCTGGACCGCCTTGGGACGAGTCTAGAGGCGCTCGAATTCAAACGCATGTTTTCCGGTGAGATGGATGCGCGTAACGCCTTCCTCGACATTCAGGCGGGGTCTGGAGGCACCGAGGCGCAAGACTGGGCCAACATGCTTTTGCGCATGTACCTGCGCCTGGGCGAGCGGCGCGGTTTCGATGTGGAGCTACTCGAAGTATCGCCCGGGGAGGTCGCGGGGATCAAAAGCGCGACGCTGAAATACGCTGGCGAGTATGCCTATGGGTTCCTGCGCACTGAGACTGGTGTCCATCGCCTAGTGCGGAAGTCGCCCTTTGACTCGGGAAATCGGCGTCACACGTCGTTCGCGTCCGTTTTCGTGTATCCCGAGATCGACGATTCCGTCTCGATCGACATCAATCCGGCGGATCTTCGTGTCGATACCTACCGGGCGAGCGGTGCTGGCGGCCAGCATGTCAACCGGACTGATTCTGCAGTGCGTATCACGCATATTCCGACTGCGGTTGTCGTGCAGTGTCAGAGCGATCGGTCGCAGCACAAGAACCGAGCCGAGGCAATGCGTATGCTTCGGGCGCGACTCTACGAGGCAGAAATGCAGAAACGCCGGGAAACCCAACAGAAACTCGAGGAAGGCAAGGCGGACATCGGGTGGGGCAGCCAGATCCGGTCGTATGTGCTCGATCAGTCCCGGATCAAGGATCTGAGAACAGGCATCGAAGTCGCAAATACCCAGGCTGTGCTCGACGGTGATCTCGTCAAGTTCATCGAGGCAAGCCTGAAGAGCGGTCTCTGAAAGAGTCAGGCGAGGGGGAGGACATCATCATGTCGGGCGAAGACCGCAACCTGTATGCTGACGAAAACGCACAGATCGCGCAACGGCGGGCAAAGCTTGCCGAGTTGCGCACAAATGGAACTGCATTTCCGAACGATTTCCGCAGGGACGCACTCGCGGGCGATCTCCATTTACGCCATGGAAGCGCGCCTCCCGAGGTGCTCGACCGGGAAGGCATAACGGTCCGTATAGCCGGACGTCTCATGGCCAAACGCATCATGGGTAAGGCAAGCTTCGCCCAGATCCAGGATATGTCCGGGCGCATACAGCTCTTTTTGCAGCAAGATGCGCTCCCAACAGGGCTCTACGAGCGATTCAAGCACTGGGACCTCGGGGACATTCTTGGCGTGGAAGGCACGCTCTTCAAGACTAAGACCGGCGAGCTCAGTATCCGCGTTCTCCGTGCAAGGCTGCTCACAAAGTCGCTGAGGCCACTGCCGGAAAAATTCCACGGGCTGAGCGACCAGGAGTTGCGCTACCGGCGCCGTTACCTTGATCTCATTGTGAATGAGCAGACGCGGCGGGTGTTCCGGGCGCGATCCCAGGTAGTGCTTGGGTTACGCGAGTTCCTCGGTACGCGGGGATTTTTTGAGGTCGAGACTCCCATGATGCACGTTATGCCGGGAGGCGCCGCGGCGCGCCCATTCGTCACTCATCACAATGCGCTCGATATGACACTCTACCTGCGGATTGCCCCTGAGCTTTACCTCAAGCGCCTCGTCGTCGGTGGCCTTGAACGGGTGTTCGAGATCAACCGCAATTTCCGGAATGAAGGCCTCAGTACGCGGCACAATCCGGAATTCACCATGTTGGAATTTTACGAGGCCTATGCCGACTATCAGGATCTCATGGATCTGACGGAGGTCATGATACGTGATCTCGCCGTGCGTGTTGTGGGATCCCTCACCGTGCCTTATCAGGGCGAACAGTATGATCTTGCGCCCCGGTTCCGCCGATTCACGGTGGAGGAGGCGATTCTGAGCTTCAATCCGGGGATCGAGCAAGGTGCCCTTCGGGACGCCAACAGGCTGAGGCAGATTGCGCAGGCCGCCGGTATTCCAGTGAAGCCCGACTTCGGCGCGGGTAAACTTCAGATCGAGATCTTCGAGAAGACGGTGGAGGCGAGACTCCGCCAGCCGACCTTCGTGACAGGCTATCCGGCAGAGGTCTCACCCCTTGCACGGCGCAACGACGCAGATCCGTTTGTGACCGATCGTTTCGAGTTTTTTGTCGGGGGTCGGGAGATCGCGAACGGGTTTTCCGAGCTCAACGACCCCGAGGAACAGGCGCGCAGGTTCGCGCAACAGGCCGAGGAAAAGGCGGGCGGCGACGAGGAGGCCATGCCGGCCGACATGGATTACGTGGAAGCGCTCGAATATGGGTTACCGCCGGTCGCTGGTGAGGGGATCGGCGTCGACCGTCTCGTCATGCTGCTCACGGATTCAGCCTCAATCCGGGATGTGATCCTGTTTCCCCACCTGCGCCCCGAGTAGAGCGCAAGGAGGCGCCGCTGGACAACAGGCCTGTCGCCATCTTTCTTATGGGGCCGACTGGAAGCGGCAAGACTGAGGCCGCGGTCAACCTGCGTTCGCTTTTGCCGGTCGAGATCATCAGCGTCGATGCGGCCCAGGTCTACCGCGGACTTGACATCGGTACCGCGAAACCCAGCCTGGTTATCCGTGCTTGTGCTCCGCATCGCCTGATCGATATCTGTGATCCGGCTGAAACCTATTCCGCGGCACGGTTTTGCGAGGATGCCTTGAGGGAGATGGCGAGCATCACTGCCGCAGGGCGGATTCCATTGCTCGTGGGAGGAACAATTTTTTATTTTCACGCGCTTGAGTATGGGTTATCGGAATTACCGCAAGCGGATCCCGAGGTGCGCCGGCGCATTGCCGAAGAGGCTGGCCGCGTGGGATGGGACCTGCTTTATGAGCGGCTTGAGTGCCTTGATCCAGCAAGTGCGGCGGCCATACACCCAAGGGACCGGCAACGGATCCAGCGGGCGCTTGAGGTGATCGAACTTACTGGCCAAGTGGTGTCTGAACTTAAGCGGCACGATGTCCCTGACCCGCTTTCCTACCGGCTGGTCAAATTGGCAATTACGCCTAAAGCGCGGGCGGACCTGCATGCGCGGATCGAGCACCGATTCGCGCAGATGCTTAATGAGGGATTCGTGGAGGAGGCGCGGGTTCTGTTCGCGCGCACTGACATCCCTGTGGGAGCACCTGCATTGAGGACCGTGGGTTACCGGCAGGCGGGCGAATATTTTACTGGAAAAATCAGCTATAACAAGATGATTATACATGTAAACGCGGCAACGAGACAGCTCGCCAAACGGCAACTGACTTGGCTGCGCCATTATGATGGTGTCCAATGGTTCGACAGCGACAGTAAGGATTTTGTGGACGAGATCACATCTTTCGTTCGGCAAAGCCTCGGCGCGCAGCGTATAATTGGCCCAGTTGTCAAATAAAGACGCGCAGGGATCTTTTTTGGCGCGGCAATACCTGAATATAAGAACAGGAGAACTGTCATGAGTCAGCATAGAGGGCAGGCTTTACAAGACCCTTATTTGAATACGCTTCGCAAGGAACACGTGCCCGTGTCCATTTTTCTTGTCAACGGGATCAAATTGCAGGGGCAGATCGAGTCATTCGATCAGTTTGTCGTGTTATTGAAAAACTCCGTCAGTCAGATGATCTACAAACACGCCATTTCGACGGTTGTACCGAGCCGTCCGGTGAAGTTCGCGTTTGATATCGACGAAACAGAAAAGGGTCCTGGAAACGAGTAACGCGGGAATGTCTGACAAGGCGGGGGAGGAGCGAGTCCTGCTCGTTCATCTCCGTCAGTCAGACCGCTATAACGAGGACAGGGAGCTGGAAGAGTTCCGGCTACTCGCCACCTCCGCAGGTGCGACCGTAAGTGGTATCGTGACTGGTGCCGGGCGCAAACCCGATTCGGCGACCTTTTTGGGACGCGGCAAGGTCGATGAGGTCCGTCAGGCACTCGCGGGCACGGAAGATGTGTGCGCGGTATTCGTGAATCACGACCTAAGCCCCGCGCAGGAGCGCAATCTCGAGCGCGCCATCTCTTGTCGTGTGCTCGACCGAACTGGCCTAATCCTTAGCATCTTCGCACAGCGCGCGCATAGTCATGAGGGCAAGCTGCAGGTTGAGCTTGCACAGCTCGAGCATCTGGCGACTCGGCTCGTCCGCGGCTGGACCCATCTCGAGCGGCAGAAGGGCGGTATCGGGCTACGCGGGCCTGGTGAGACTCAGCTCGAGACAGACCGGCGGCTCGTGGCCGAACGGATCAAAAATCTGAATCGGGCGCTGGGCAAGGTACAGCAGCAGCGGTTGCATCGCCGCAAGGCACGCCGCAAGGTCCCAATCGCGACGGTATCCCTGGTTGGTTATACCAATGCCGGAAAATCATCCCTGTTCAACGTTCTCACGGGCGCAGGTTCCTATACCGCTGACCGGTTGTTTGCGACGCTTGATCCCACCATGCGTCGGCTCACGCTGCCTGGCAAGTCGCAGGCCATCATCACGGACACAGTCGGATTTATCCGACGATTGCCGCATCGCCTCGTCGCGGCATTCCATGCGACACTTGAGGAGATCAGCGAAGCGCAGATGCTTTTGCATGTGATCGACGCGAGCGATCCTGAGCGGCACGAATACATTGCACAGGTCGCGCAGGTCCTCGAAGAGATCGGCGCAGGTCGTGCACCATCGATCCTCGTATTCAACAAGATCGATCGGATTGGCGTACCGGCCCGCTGCGAGCGCGACGAGAACGGTCGCATCGCTCGCATCTGGCTCTCGGCCCGGACCGGCGAGGGCGTTGGCTATGTGCTCGAAGCGCTCGGTGAACATATGGCGCGACACCGGATGCGCCGGCTTATACGCCTTCCGCTCGATGCTGGGAGGATCCGTGCCCTCGTCTACGCCCGAGCCAATGTTCTTAAAGAGGAGATATTGGAGGATGGGTGGTTATTTGACGTTGATATCAGCACTGCCGATGCGGGTTGGCTCGCGGCCCAAAGCGACTTTCAGGTTGAGTGGTTTCTGGATACGCCACCGGACACGTTATCTGCTGGTCGTGTTTACGCGCATGGGACCTGATCTCAAGCCCATGTTTGGCGCGTAATATACCCGTGGTTTTGCGTGATCCCCGTACACAGCTGCCGGTCAAAAGTCTGTTATCATGCATCCCGATTCGGGGTCTGCTGGTTAAGAGCAGGGGAACGGCGCATCGGAGGCAGCCGCTGAGGGAGCCCTCCGGCCACGTGGATATTTATGTCGATCAGTGAAAAATGGCTTCTGCCCGAGGGTATCGACGAGATCTTGCCGGATGAGGCGCGCCGTCTCGAGCGTTTGCGCCGTCGTCTCCTGGATCTTCTGGAGGCTTGGGGCTATGAGCTTGTGATGCCGCCGCTGATCGAGTTCCTCGAGTCGCTCCTGACGGGTACGGGAAGGGATCTGGATCTGCAGACATTCAAGATTACGGACCAGCTCACGGGTCGGCTGATGGGCATCCGGGCGGACATGACACCACAGGCGGCACGGATCGATGCGCACTATCTGAAGCGCAGTGTCCCGACGCGTCTTTGTTATCTCGGCTCGGTCCTGCGAACACGCCCGGGCGCTTTCTGTGGTTCGCGCGAACCACTGCAGCTTGGTGCGGAGCTTTTCGGGCATGCGGGATACGATAGCGACGCCGAGATTCTGCGGCTCGCGCTGGCGACGCTTAAGACTGCAGGCATCGATGAGGTTTTCGTAGGCTTGGGCCATGTCGGCCCGTTCCGTACGCTCGTCAAGCGGGCAGGTCTGGATCGCGAGCGCGAAGCAGACCTTTTTGAGGCGATGCAGCGGAAGTCGCACCCGGAGGTTTCGGCCCTGCTTGACGCATGGTCTCTCGGTGCCGGAGACAAGACCAAGATCACTGCGCTCGTGGATCTGCACGGACAGGTGGACGACGTGCTGGCCAGGGCATGCGCCGTGTTCGGCGCGGATCCGGACTTTAGAGACGTGCTCGATGGGCTGTCAGATATCGCGCGCAGGATAAGGGACGGGCTTGCATCCCGGTGTCTTTATGTTGATCTGTCTGAGCTTCAGGGGTATGCCTATTACACTGGTGCGGTATTCTCCATATTTATCCCGGGGCTCGGCCATGCCATTGCAAACGGTGGCCGCTATGACCATGTCGGCAGCGCCTTCGGCCGCTCGCGCCCAGCTGTTGGCTTCAGTGTCGATCTTCGCCAGCTGCTGCGTCATATTCCGCCAGATACAGACGGGCCGCGCGGCGTGTTTGCACCGGCTGTGGACGACGACCCTGGGCTCGCACGATTGATCAGTGAACTGCGGACTCGCGGAGAACGCGTTGTGGTTGGGCTTCCAGGTGCAACCGGGGCACCGGCGGACTATTCGTGTGACCGTGAGATTAGGCGCGGTGCCGAGGGTTGGACCATCATAGAAGGGTAGATACGGGTGCTTATGGCCAAGAATGTCGTAGTGATCGGGACACAGTGGGGGGATGAGGGTAAGGGAAAGATCGTTGACCTGCTGACCGACCGCGCGTATGGAGTGGTGCGATTCCAGGGAGGGCACAATGCGGGCCATACCTTGGTGATCAATGGCAAAAAAACCGTATTACACCTGATCCCCTCCGGAATTCTGCGTGAAGGCGTGGTCTGTATCATTGGCAACGGGGTCGTGCTTTCGCTTGACGCGTTGTTCGAGGAGATCGACGCCCTAACGGCGCGTGGAGTCCCGGTAGTGGAGCGTCTCAGGATCAGCGACTCATGCCCGCTGATTCTCGGATATCACGTCGCCATCGACAGGGCGCGCGAGCGCGCCCGCGGTAGCGCTGCGATCGGGACCACAGGCCGCGGCATCGGTCCTGCGTACGAAGACAAAGTGTCGCGGCGTGGCCTGCGTGTGGCAGACCTGTTTGACCGAAAGAATTTCGAGGAAAAACTGCGGACGGTTATGGACTATCATAATTTCATTCTGCAGCATTACTTCAAGATTGACACCATCAGCTTCGAGAAGACCTTAGCCGAGTCTCTCGCGTTTGCAGAGCGTATTGAGCCGATTGTCTGTGATGTGCCGGAGCTGCTGGATCGCCTGGCGGGCGAGGATAAGCCGCTCCTGTTTGAGGGTGCCCAGGGAACATTTCTCGATATAGACCATGGCACGTACCCTTACGTGACATCATCAAACACGAGCGCTGGTGCGGCGTCCTGCGGCAGCGGTATCGGACCGCGCGCGCTCCATTATATTCTCGGCATTACGAAGGCCTATGCGACCCGTGTTGGCGGCGGCCCGTTTCCGACCGAACTCTTTGATGGTATCGGCGAACGTCTCGGAGAGCGCGGCCAAGAATTCGGAGCGACGACCGGGCGCAAGCGACGCTGTGGCTGGTTCGACGCGGTGGCTCTGCGCCGCGCACGCCAGATCAACGGTTTTTCGGGACTCTGCATTACGAAGCTTGATGTACTCGATGGTCTCGAAACCGTCCGTCTTTGCACCGCATACCGGTCCGATGGTCGCATCCTGTCGTCGCACCCAAGTGGTGCGGAGGCGCTCGCACGCTGTGAACCGGTGTACGAAGACATGCCAGGATGGTCAACATCCACGGCGGGTGCGCGCAAACTGAGCGACCTTCCGTCTGCGGCGCGTCGTTATCTGAAGCGGATCGAGGAAACGGCGGGTACGCAGATCGATATCATCTCAACAGGGGCTGAGCGCAACGAGACGATCGTATTACGTCATCCATTCGAGGATGAATGGTACCGAGGAGAGGACTTGAACCTCCACGGGGTTGCCCCCACTAGCACCTGAAGCTAGCGCGTCTACCAATTCCGCCACCCCGGCAAAACGTGTTTCTGGCCCAAACGGCTCGAAGGCGCGAAACTCTACCGAGACGACGATTCCATGTCAACGCACAAGAAGTCTTTCAAGGACCCGCACTCCGAGCGAGAGGCTGAGCGATACGAGTTTCCGGTGCCATCGCGCGAAGCCATCGTTGAATACTTGCGCAATCAGGGTGAACCAATGGGGCTCAAGCGACTTGCGGAAGACCTCAGTGTCGCTGGCGAGCGCGACATGGAATCGTTCACGCGGCGACTACGAGCCATGGAGCGGGATGGGCAGCTCCTGCGCAATCGGGGGGGCCGGTACGGTCTCGTCAACAAAATGGATCTCGAGTGTGGCCGTGTCATGGCACATCAGGATGGCTTCGGCTTCCTAGGCCGGGACGCGGGAGGCGATGACATGTTCATTCCACCGCGGGAGATGCGCGCGGTCTTTCACGGCGACCGTGTGATGGCTCAGGTCACGGGGATCGACAGCAAAGGCCGGCGGGAGTGCCACATCGTCGAGGTGCTCGAGCGAGGTGTGCACCGCTTGGTTGGCAGATTTTCGTGCGAGCGCGACCTCAGATTCGTTGTTCCGGACGACCGGAGGATCCAGCAGGACATCTTTATACCCGCAGGCGAGGAGCGCGGTGCGATTCAGGGCCAGATCGTCGTGGTCGAGATAACGGAATACCCGACCGCCGATCGGCGTGCGATGGGCCGTGTTGTCGAAATTCTTGGGGAGCACATGGCGCCGGGGATGGAGATCGAGATTGCGATCCGTAACTACGATCTGCCACACGTATGGCCGGAAGAGATCATCCGCGAGGCCACTGCCGTCACTGAGGGCGCAGCCGGAGTCGAAGATCTTGCAAGGGAGGATCTTAGGCGCCTGCCGTTTGTGACCATTGATGGGGAGGATGCAAAAGATTTCGACGATGCTGTTTACTGCGAGGCCTGCGGGCGCGACTGGCGGTTGTTCGTCGCAATCGCCGATGTGTCGCACTATGTGCGACCAGGAACAGCGCTCGACGCGGAGGCCTATCGGCGCGGGAACTCTGTGTATTTTCCAAAGCAGGTTATTCCAATGCTGCCTGAGCAGCTATCGAACGACCTGTGCTCGCTTAAGCCGGAAGTTGACCGGTTGTGCATGGTGTGCGATATGACGGTTTCGGCGTCCGGAAAGATCAAAGATTACCGTTTCTTTTCAGCGGTCATCCGCTCACGGGCACGTCTTACCTATACCGCTGTAGCCGAGATGCTCATTGAGCAGCGCGCGGCGCTCAAGCGTCATTATGCCCAGATTGCTCCACATCTTGACGCGCTATACGAGTTATTCAAGATATTGAACAAGGCGCGGGTAAAGCGGGGCGCTATTGATTTTGAGCTGCCTGAGACGCGAATCATTTTCAATGAGCAGCGCAAGATCGACCGCATCGAGCCGCTTCAACGCACCGATGCACACCGCCTGATCGAGGAGTGTATGCTCGCAGCCAACGTGTGTGCCGCGGATTTTCTCAGATCACACGACATCCCGACCCTCTATCGTGTGCACTCAGGGCCTTCAGCCGAGAAGCTTGTTGCGTTGCGCCAGTTCCTGTTCGAGTTTGGGCTTTCGCTTGAGGGCGGGGACAAACCGGAAGCGAAACATTATGCGAAACTGCTCGAAAAACTTGATGGTGGGCCGGAAAGCCGTCTCGTTCAGACGGTGCTTCTGCGAAGTCTGAGTCAGGCGGTGTACAGCCCCGAGCGTCTCGGCCATTTCGCGCTTGCGTATCCCTCGTACGCGCATTTCACCTCGCCAATCAGGCGGTACCCTGATCTTCTTGTCCATCGCGGCATCAAGAGAGCTCTCACAGGGAAGGCTGCAGAATACTCTGAACAGGACATGCGTGCTGCCGGGGATGCATGTTCCATGGCCGAACGGCGGGCGGATGATGCCACGCGGGATGTGGTCCGATGGCTCAAGGCCGAATACATGTCAGACAAGGTGGGCGAGGAATTTGCGGGGGTGATTAGCGGTGTGACGAGTTTTGGTTTCTTCGTGGAGCTTGCGGATGTCTATGTGGACGGCCTTGTGCACGTCTCGTCGCTTGGTAATGATTATTATCACTTTGATCCGGCGCGTCACTGTCTCGTTGGAGAACGTACACACACCGCATACCGTCTTGGCGATCAGGTCCATGTCCGGCTCATGCGGGTCAATTTGGATGACCGCAAGATCGATTTTGAGCTTGCGCAGGAGCTGAAGCGAAAGGGCTCGTCGGGCAGGGGCAGGCCCCGCCCGAAAACTGGTCATCGCAAACGCCGGTAATGACTGACGACGAGAATCTCGTCTGCGGTGTTCACGCGGTGTCGTCCGTGCTGTCACAGGACCCGGAACGCGTCGAGCGTGTCTGGTTTGATGAGAATCGGCACGATGCGCGGTTACAGCGCGTTGTGGATATGGCGAAGAAGGCTGGTATACGCTTCAGTTTCGTGCCGAGGACAAAGCTTGATGACCTCGCGGGAGGTCTGCGTCATCAGGGAGTGCTTGCGCGGCGGCAGCCCGTTCTGGTGCGGGACGAGAGATCCCTTGGGGCCTTTATTTCCAAGCTCAAGGAGACGCCATTTGTGTTGGTACTGGACGAAGTCCAGGATCCGCACAATCTCGGTGCGTGCCTGCGTAGCGCTGAGGCTGCTGGTGTGCACGCCGTAATACTGCCGCGTTCCCAGTCCGCACCACTTACTGCGACCGTGGCGCGAGTATCATGCGGGGCGGTTGAGCGAGTGCCCGTGTTCCAGGTCGCTAATCTTTCCCGTGCCCTTCAGTTTGTCCGGGACGCCGGTCTTTGGACCGTCGGTGCCGTTCCGGAGGCGGAGAATCTGATATTCGACACCGATTTTCGCACTCCTCTGGCGCTCGTGCTTGGAGGGGAAGAGAAGGGGCTGCGCCGTCTTACCCGCGAGGCGTGTGACGTGTTTATCCGGATCCCGCTCGCCGGTGCCATGGAAAGCCTCAACGTGTCAGTGGCGGCTGGCATCTGCCTCTACGAGGTTGTCCGACAGCGACGTCTGCCGGGGGCCTCTGGCTCCTCCTGAGAGATGGCTGGCCAAGCGTTAGCGGCGGACGGAGCGCCTGCTGGATGTTATCTCCTGCGAGAAATGGTAACCCGCCATTCTCTCTTCTTTTTCTAAAGACCCGGCACCGGCCCGTCACCACACTGAGGCTGAACAATGGTCTTGGCCTCTGGGGGCACTCTGATGGGGCGGATATTCAGGCGAACCGCTTGATTTTTGCCTGCAATGTGGAGCGATTGGTGTCGCCTGACCACGTTGCATTCGCGCAGCCGCTAAATTATCATGCACTATTTGCCGTATCTCCTTGCCTCACCGCGCCAGCGGGAGGCTAAAAATCCGAGAGGAGTGATATGCGTCACTACGAAATCGTATTTCTTGTGCACCCCGATCAGAGCGAGCAGGTACCTGCCATGATCGAGCGATACCGTGGCATCATCGAGGCTGGCGGAGGCCGGATTCACCGCCTTGAGGACTGGGGGCGTCGCCAGCTCGCCTATCCCATCAACAAAATCCACAAAGCGCACTATGTGCTCATGAACATAGAGTGTGCTCAGGCGGTATTGCGCGATCTCGAGGCATCCTTCAAATTCAACGATGCGGTAATCCGCTCGCTGGTGTTGGCACGGAAAGAGGCTGTGACTGAGCCGTCGCCGCTGGCCAAAGAAAACCAGGAGGCCGCGAAGGCCGAAGGTAGGGGCGGGCGTGACTCCCGCGGCGCCTCTGGCCCGGGAGAGGAACTGCCGGAGGCCACTGTCGAGGCCGAGTTAGAAGTGGGCACAGCAGAGGGTTGATCGCCATGTCATCATCATCATCATCATCATCATCGTCATCGTCCTCGCGGTTCTTCAGACGCAAAAAGTTCTGCCGTTTCACGGCGGAGGGTGTCGTCGAGATCGACTACAAGGATATCGCTACGCTCAAGAACTATGTGACTGAGACCGGGAAGATCATGCCGAGCCGGAACACCGGGACCAAGGCATACTATCAGCGACAGCTGACGCGCGCGGTCAAACGTGCGCGTCATCTCGCGCTGCTCCCTTACAGCGACGCCCATTAGGCGGCATGAACAAGGAGACACCTGATGGACGTCATACTGCTCGAGAAGGTACGCAATCTGGGCGAGCTGGGCGATGAAGTACGCGTACGCCCGGGTTATGGAAGGAATTATCTGATTCCGCATGGCAAAGCAGTGCGTGCGACCCCTGAGAACAAGGCCGTCTTCGAGGCGCGGCGCGCGGAGCTAGAGAAGGTGCAGATGCAGGTCTTGGCAGCCGCCAAGGCGCGCGCCGAGCGGATGCGCGATCTGAAGCTCACGATTGTGCAGCGTGCGAGTGAGGAGGGGCACCTCTTTGGGTCGGTCGGGCCAGCCGATATCGCTGAAAGTGCAGAAGCCGCCGGATTTGAACTCGCTCGGTCCGAGATTGATCTTCTGCAGGGTCCCCTGAAAGACCTCGGCGAACACGAGGTTAGGGTGGTGTTACATGCGGAAGTCGAGTTCATGATTCATATAACGATCGCCCCCGAGGCCTGATCGGGGCGTTCCAGCGTAAAACTTAGGGGGAGGGTGGATGGATGGAGGAGCGCCGAAGTCCATTCACGGAGCTTCCGTCAAGGAACGATAGTGTCAAGGTACCGCCGCAGTCGGTCGAGGCGGAGCAGTCGCTATTGGGCGGATTACTGCTGGATAGCGAACGTTTTGAGGTCATCGCCGAGCGCGTTGATGCCCATGATTTCTACCGCCACGAACATCAGCTCCTTTTTGCGGCCATCCGTGATCTCCATTCCGCGAATAAACCCGCCGACGTAGTCACCGTAACGGAATATCTGGAACGCACAGCCGAAATCGAGAAGGCAGGTGGTTTCGCCTACGTCGGCAGTCTTGCCAATAATACGCCGAGTGCCGCGAACATCGCCGCGTACGCGGATATTGTCCGTGAACTGTCCCTCCTGCGCGGGATGATCCAGGCCGCTACGCGGATCGCGGAGCGCTGCTACCATCCCGAGCGGCGTTCTGCTGGAGAACTCATGGACGCGGCCGAAAAAGATATTCTCGAAATCGGTGAACAGGGACGGCGCGTCTCCTCGATACAGCCTCTGAAGGCACTCGTCACCGCCGCAGTCAACCGGATCGATGAGCTATCACGATCCCCAAACTCCATTACCGGCCTCTCGAGCGGGTTCTCGGATCTCGACGATATGACTTCGGGGTTACAATCCGCAGATCTCATCATCATTGCAGGGCGCCCTTCCATGGGCAAGACTTCGCTTGCGATGAATATCGTCGAGAATGCGGCGGTAGGTTCGAAAGTTCCAGTCGCAGTGTTCAGCATGGAAATGCCTGGGGAGCAGCTCGCCATGCGGATGTTGGCATCTCTCGGACGTATCAACGCCCATAAGGTCCGGACCGGAAAACTCGAAGACGAAGACTGGCCAAGGCTCACGTCGGCGATGGGCATGCTCGCGGATGCCCCTATCTTTATCGATGATACGCCTGCGTTGACACCTATGGAGCTTCGCGCACGCGCGAGGCGGCTCAAGCGTGAGCACAATATTGGTCTCGTTGTCATTGATTACCTGCAGCTGATGCAAGGTGTTGAGTCGGAAAATAGAGCCACAGAGGTTTCCGGAATCACCCGCTCCCTTAAAAGTCTGGCGAAGGAACTTAACGTGCCATTAATCGCGATGTCGCAGCTGAACCGGAGCCTTGAACAACGGCCGAACAAGCGCCCGGTGATGTCAGACCTGCGCGAATCAGGCGCGATTGAACAGGATGCCGACGTCATATTTTTCATCTACCGCGACGAGGTGTACAACGAAGACAGTCCCGACAAGGGTACTGCCGAGGTGATCATTGGAAAACAGCGGAACGGACCCATCGGTAAGGTCCGCCTGACTTTTCTTGGCGAGTACACTCGTTTTGAGAATTATATCAGCAGCGGCTATGAGAGCGCCTATGCATGAGCCGGCCAGCGCGCGCGTGGCTTGATCCGGAGGCGCTCCGGCATAATCTTGCCAAGGTGCGGGAGCGTGCCCCCGGGTCCCACGTGATGGCCATCATAAAAGCCAATGCCTATGGCCACGGGTTGACATGGGCAGCGCGCACCCTGGGTGGTGTCGATGCCTTTGGGGTTGCGAGCATCGAGGAGGGGTGCGAGCTGCGCGCTGCCGGCATCATCCATCCCGTATGTCTCCTCGAGGGTTTTTTCGCGGCGTCCGAGATCCCGCTTTTGGCGCGCGAGGGGCTGATTCCGACGATCCATGAGCCTGGCCAGGTGACGGCGATCGCAGCCACGCGCGTACCGCTTGAGGTTTGGCTCAAGCTTGACTCGGGGATGCATCGCCTGGGGTTCCCGCTTGAGCACGGGAACGCAGTCTTCACGCGTCTGCTTGAGATGCCCGGTGTGTCAAAAATAGGCGTGATGTCCCATTTGGCAAGCGCCGACAACCCATTTGACACTGCGACCGATGTTCAGATCAAGGCCTTCCTTTCGGTGACTGCGTCTTGGGGTATCGAGCGCAGCATTGCCAATTCGGCAGGGGTCCTCGGATGGCCGGAGAGCCATATGGAGTGGGTGCGTCCCGGGCTCATGCTCTACGGGATGTCACCGCTCATTGGCCGTCAGGCAATTGAGTTTGATCTGCGGCCGGTGATGACTCTTGAAAGCGCCGTGATCGCGGTCAGGGAGCATCGCAAGGGCATGGCCATCGGGTACGGCGGTGAGTATGTCTGTCCGGAAAACATGCCGGTCGGGGTTGTGGCGATTGGATATGGGGATGGTTACCCGCGTCATGCGCCTTCCGGTACCCCTGTGCTCGTCGGTGACACGATTGTGCCCCTGATCGGCCGGGTGTCCATGGACATGATCACGGTGGATCTCAGGCGCCGCCCACGCACGCGTGTGGGCGAGCGGGTAGTGCTGTGGGGGAGGGGGCTGCCGGCAGAGGAGATCGCGCGCCATGCACAGACCATTCCCTATACCTTGGTCTGTGGTGTTACCCCGAGGATCCCTCGGCAAGAGATCGGAGATGGCCACTAAGATCAGGACCGCTTACCTATGCAACAGCTGCGGCGGGCGGTTCGCGCAATGGGCGGGCCGCTGCAGTGCCTGCGGCAGCTGGAATACCTTGATCGAGACATCGACGGGCCCGGCGAAAAGCGCGACGTCCGCCTGGACCGATCTTTCCCCGGTGCAATCGCTTTCAGAGGTGGCGACGGCACCACTCCCACGCATGTCGTGCGGATTACAGGAGCTGGATCGCGTACTGGGGGGCGGTCTTGTGCCTGGGTCGACGGTGCTCATCGGCGGCGATCCCGGGATTGGTAAATCGACGCTTCTGATCCAGGCATTGGCATCGCTTGGCCGTTCCGTCAAATCGCTCTATATCACCGGCGAGGAATCATTGCCGCAGATTGCGTTGCGTGCTGGACGCCTTGCACTGAAGGCGGATCATCTGCGGCTCATGGCGGAAAACCGCACAGAAGCGATCATTGCAACCGCAGAAGCCGAACGGCCAGCTGCGATCGTGGTGGATTCGATCCAGACGGTCTATACAGAAAGTCTGACGTCGGCTCCCGGGAGCGTGGCGCAGGTACGTGAATCTGCGGCCCAGCTTGTCTATTTCACGAAGCGCGCGGGTATCGCCCTATTCCTGGTGGGGCATGTCACCAAGGAGGGTGCGCTTGCCGGTCCGCGCGTGCTCGAACACATGGTGGACACAGTGCTCTATTTTGAAGGTGACGCCTCTTCCCGGTTCCGCATCGTACGCGCGATCAAGAACCGTTTCGGACCCGTCAACGAGATCGCCATCTTTGTCATGAACGAATCCGGCCTGCAGCAGGTCAGCAACCCGTCAGCGTTGTTTCTGAGTCATCACGGAGATGCGGTTCCAGGGACGGCCATACTCGTGACACAGGAAGGTACCCGCCCGCTTCTCGTGGAAGTTCAGGCATTGCTTGATCGAAGCCATGGGAGCGCCCCGCGCCGGGTTGCTGTGGGTCTCGAGACAACGCGTCTTACCCTCCTGCTCGCGGTACTCCACCGTCACGTAGGGCTAGCGATTCACGATCAGGACGTGTTTGTGAATGTCGTAGGAGGAGTTCGTGTTACGGAGACCGCAGCGGATCTCGCGGTACTGCTCGCCGCTGTATCAAGCCTCAAGAATCGGGCCATCGGCCGGGACATCGTGATCTTTGGTGAGGTGGGACTGGGTGGCGAGGTACGGCCGGTACCGCGTGGACAGGAGCGGTTGCGGGAGGCCGCAAAGCTTGGTTTCAAGCGGGCTATCGTGCCACACGCAAACATGCCAAAGAAATCGCTTCCAATCACAGGCCTCGAGGTGATCCCCATAAAGCACCTGCAAGAGGCAGTGGACGTTGTGAGCCCCTAGCGTGCCAGCCGCAGCGTACGGATGAGCGCTATTTGACATGAAACTGGAGTCTTGCTTCGCTCACATCGATTAGGTCGCCACTGTTCAACAATGCGCCATTTTCGTCGAGAGGTTTCCCGTTTAATCGGATGACCCCGGCTTGCCCCGTCAGCCGGAAGCCGTCTGCGGTCCGAACGATCGCGCCGGCATGTTGGCCGGTTTTGCCAAGGTGGGTGACGGGCTTCACGAGATCGATCCGCCGGCCGCTTGCGGGACCACTCAGGACGAACAGCGCAGGGTGCCGCGCCACGCACTGGTTCGGTGCGCGCTGGTCGGGACTGGTGTCCGCCATATGCGGTGTTTCGAGCAGGTAATGGAGATCGTAGGGCCCGATCGTAACCCGGTCGCCTGGTCGCAGGTGCTGTTTTGTGATCCTGCTGCCATTGATCGAAGTGCCGTTGGTACTCACAAGATCGCGTATGAACGTTTGCCCATCAAGGCTCCATACTACTGCGTGCTGACCGCTGACGGCGGGGTGATCGAGACATATGTCGCTATCTTTCCGGCGTCCGATCGTGGTGCTTCCGGATTTCAAAGAGACATCCGCAATCACACGACCATGATCCATCACTACAAATTTCATCTGAGCGCTCCTTGATATTCCGCGCGTGACAACCCGCAATGCCTCATGCTTCCTCGGTCCGGGCGCCTGCCCGTCATCGCTGTCAATTGCCTCAATGCACCTTCAACGAAAGCCCCACTTCTCACGTGGCGCAAGATCCACCGGTGCTTTCACTTCTGCCTCCCACAGTCCGGTGCCACGGGTGAATCTGGGCTCACTCAGGAACCCCGGTCTGGATAAGGATAGCCGAAATATTGTCGGGCCCGCCGTTCCTGTTGGCAGTATCAACGAGCCTCGCTAAACTATCCCCCAGACTGTCGCGATCCTCCATGAGCAGTGACGCGATCTCACCGTCACTGACCGCATTGCTCAGACCGTCGGAGCAGAGCAGGTAACGATCGCCAGGTTGCCACCGCTGCAGGTGAACATCCGGTTCAGCTCCGGGTTCGATACCGGCTGCGCGTGTTAGCGTATGGCGGTGCAGGGAACGCGCCGCCTCCTCCGTGTCAAGCATGCCGCGGCGTAGGAGCTCCTCCGCTAACGAGTGGTCGCGGGTCAGCTGGACAAGACGGTTGTGGCGCCACCGGTACGCGCGGGAGTCGCCAAGGTGGGCAACTGCCAACCGCCTGCCTTGGAATCTGGCCACAACGAGTGTTGTGCCCATGCCCGACAGACGCTCATCGCCCTTTGCCGCCGACATCACGGCCTCGTGCGCGATCCGGCAAGCGTGAAGAACCTGATCCTGCAGCCTCTGCCCGCGGAAGGCTCCGCGGGACAGGAAGTCAGCAGCTGCGTCGACGGCGATCCGGCTTGCGACCTCGCCCGCCATATGGCCACCCATCCCGTCCGCGAGTAGAGCGGTCCGCTCCTTCGGCATCAGCGCCAGGCTGTCTTCATTATGGGGCCGTACACGTCCGGTATCTGTAATCGCACACATACCCCAGCCAGGAAGGCCGATCTCGTGTTCGCCAGCGCACGTCGACCGACTGGCGACTTCCCTGTCATACATTGCAACGTGGTGGCGAAGGATCCCGGTGGAAATATGTCTGTGTCATGGCAACAGCCGCTTAAGAACGTCTTGGTACACGTGGACGAGCCTCGGAAGATCGTTTACCAGCACGTGTTCGTTCGCCTGATGGATGCTCTGGTTGATCGGACCAAATTCCGCCACCTCGGCACCAAGTGTTGCAATGAAGCGACCATCTGACGTCCCGCCGGTGGTGGACAGGCGTGCATCGACACCCAGAGTGTCCCGGATACTCTCCTTAAGCGCGGTGACCAGCGCGCCTCCAGGGGTCACGAACGGCCGTCCCGACAATATCCACTCGGGCTTCGCAGCGACGCCATTTTTTTTGAGGATCTGCTCAACCCGGTATCTCAGGTCTGCCTCGTCGCTCTTTCCCGAAAACCGGAAATTGAATCGCACATCGAGCTTCCCCGGGATAACGTTATCCGCACCCGTGCCGGCGTTGAGGTTTGAGATCTGGAAGCTCGTGGGTGGAAAGTCCAGATCGCCGTCATCCCAGTGCTCATTCAAAAGCGCGGTCAGCGCAGGAAGCCCGCTATGGATCGGGTTCTCTGCAAGATGAGGGTATGCCACATGGCCCTGGCGGCCGGGTATGGTGAGTCGCGCGTTCAGGGAACCTCGCCGACCATTTTTGACCACGTCTCCAAGACGCTGTTCACAGGAAGGCTCGCCCACGAGGCAATAATCGATGTGCTCGCCGCGCGCACGCAGCCACTCCACGACCCTGGCGGTTCCATCGACTGCCGGTCCTTCCTCGTCAGAAGTGATGATCAGACCGATCGAGCCACTGTGTGCGGGGTGTTGCGTAAGGAAGGCACCGACCGCCACCATAAATGCGGCGATCGACGATTTCATGTCGGCCGCTCCTCGCCCATACAGCCGGCCATTACGGACCTGTGGCTCAAAGGGTGGACTTTCCCATGCATCGAGTGGTCCGGGAGGCACAACATCCGTGTGCCCAACGAATACGAGAAGCGGCGACCCTGTTCCACATTTTGCCCAGAGGTTTGAAACGGCCCCAAAACGCAGCCAGGTGATGGCAAAACCTAAGGGCTGTAGGTGCTCGGCGATCACTGACTGGCAGCCGCCGTCAGCCGGAGTTTCCGACGGAAACGCAATCAGAGTACTAGCGAGCTGAAGGACGTTCATTGTCTGTTCAGATGTCACGCAGAAGTTCGTTGATGCCCACCTTGCTGCGTGTCCGTTCGTCCACCTGCTTCACGATGACTGCGCAGTAAAGCGAGCAACAGCCTCCCGCATCGGGCAAGGATCCCGATACGACTACGGAGCCCGGTGGAACGCGCCCATAAGATATCGTGCCGCTTGCACGATCATAGATCTTGGTGCTCTGACCGATGAAGACACCCATAGAAATCACGGAACCGCGACCAACGATGACACCTTCGACAATCTCCGAGCGCGCCCCGATGAAGCAGTCGTCTTCAATGATAGTCGGCGCAGCCTGTACAGGCTCAAGGACGCCGCCGACGCCGACACCGCCGCTGAGATGCACGTTCCTGCCGATCTGGGCGCACGACCCCACGGTCGCCCAGGTGTCAACCATGGTACCGGAGCCAACATGGGCACCTATGTTGACGTAGGACGGCATCAGTACACAATTGGCCGCAATATACGCACCCTTGCGCACCGAAGCGGGCGGGACGACACGGAAACCGCCGTCGCGGAAGCTGCCCGAGTTGTAGTCGGCGAATTTCGAGGGTAGCTTGTCATAGTAGTTGGTGTAGCCCCCCTTCATGAAGACGTTGTCTTCTATTCGAAAATACAGCAGTACCGCCTTCTTCAGCCATTCATTGACAACCCAGACGCTGTCGCGTGGTTCAGCGACTCGCAGCGTTCCTTTGTCGAGTTCTTCGATGGCCGCGTTCACCGCGTCCTTGACAAGCGTATCGACGTTGCGAGGGGTGATTGTGGAACGCCGTTCGTAGGCATCCTCGATGATGTTCTTCATATCCATGGAGCTCTCCTGTTTCCCAGAGACGCAACGTAACGCGCGATACGCTGCGTGGCTTCTAGACAATCATTGGGTGGTGCCACCAGCGCGACGCGCACACGGCCATGCCCAGGGTTTGTTCCGTGCGCATCGCGGGACAGAAAGCTGCCTGGTAGTACCAGGACGTTTTCCTGCTCATACAATTCCCGCGTGAAGGACTGGTCGTCAACTCCGGTAGCAAGCCAAAGGTAAAATCCGGCGTCTGGCCGTCGCACATCCATCGCCGGGCCGAGTACGTCAATGGCGTCCGCGAACTTCTTCCGATAAAGTGCGCGGTTCTCCCGCACATGCGCTTCATCGCTCCATGCGCGCACGCTGAGCGCCTGTGCGAGTGATGACATGGCCGCGCCGTGATAGGTACGGTAGGCATGGAACGAGCTGAGAAACGAACCGTCACCCGCTATGAACCCTGAGCGCAACCCAGGAAGGTTGGAGCGTTTCGAAAGGCTATGGAACACGACGCACCGCCGGAAATCATCGACCCCGTGGGTTTCGGCCGCCTGGAGAAGCCCGGGGGGAGGGGAAGATTCCTCGAAATAGATCTCTGAGTAGCATTCATCCGAAGCGATCAGGAAATCATAGTGCTCTGCGAGATCGATAAGCTCAATGAGATCCTGCTGCGAGAATACTGCCCCTGTGGGATTACCCGGCGTACAGACGAACACGAGTCGCGTGCGCTGCCATACCGTTTGAGGGATCGCCCTGAAGTCCATTCTGTACCCGGTATCGGCGCTGGCGTTCACGTAATAAGGCTCAGCGCCGGCGAGCAACGCCGCTCCTTCATAGATCTGATAGAACGGGTTTGGCAGCATCACTATCGGACGCTGTGTAGCGGCGCTGTCAACGGCAGCCTGTACTACCGAAAAAAGGGCCTCGCGTGTTCCGCTTGCGCAGAGCACGTGCCGCTCAGGATCAATTCCTTTCAGTCCGAAGCGACGGCTGAGCCACCCAGCGATGGTGCGGCGCAGTGGTTCCGAGCCGCGCGTCGTGGGATAGGAGGAGAGGGTGTCAAGATGCGCCATCGTCTCCTCGCGGACGAACGCCGGTGCATCGTGCTGTGGCTCGCCGATCGAAAGCGCAAGCGGCGTCTGCTTTCGATCCGGTATGGTATGCTTGATCAGCGCGGACAGTTTTTCAAACGGATAAGGTTGCAGCGACGCGAGTCTCGGATTCATATTCGGCTCGGAAGCGGACGGGATGGGATTATACGGTAACTCTTGGACTCGGTCGAGGCATCCTGACCTGGCTCCTGTTTTGAGTCTGATTTTCGGGGCAGTCCTGTGGGGCGTGGTCTGGTACCCGATGCGGCTCCTTGAGAGCCGCGGGTTGGCCGGCATCTGGCTTACGCTGGTGTTATACGGATCCGCGCTGGTTGTGAGCCTACCGTTCGTGTTACGCGACGGGCGCCTTGCCAAACCAAGCTATCTGCTCGCCTTGCTCGCGTTATTTTCCGGATGGACCAACGTTGCGTTCGTGCTCGCGGTGCTGAAGGGAAATATTGTGCGGGTGATGCTGCTCTTTTACCTCTCACCGGCGTGGACTGTCGTGTTTGCGCGACTGCTCCTCAACGAGAGGGTCTCGCGCCGCGCGGCGTGGACCATTCTCATGTCGGTGATAGGCACCGTCGCACTTCTGTGGCGACCTGCCGCGGGAATGGCCACGTTCCGGATGGGTCATTCAGACTGGCTCGCCCTCTCTGCCGGAATTGCCTTTGCGGCCGCGAATGTGATGACCAAACGGCTCTCCAGCGTCTCGCTCAACGCAAAGTCGGCGAGCGTCTGGGTGGGCGTCGTCGCCGTGGCCGGAACGCTGGCGATAGTCCTGCGCTTGCCAGCCCCGGAGGTTGCCATACAGACACTGTTCGCTGCTGCGGCGCTTGGAGCAGGCGGCATCCTGTCCATGACCTATCTTATCCAATTTGGAGTGACCCATCTCCCAGCGCAACGCTCTTCCGTAATCATGCTTACGGAGCTTATTGCCGGCGCTCTGTCTCAGCGTCTGCTGACAAGCGAACGGTTGGCGCCCTGGGCCTGGGCCGGTGGTGCATTGATCGCAGCGAGCGCTTACATTGCATCGCGTCCATCGTCCTAGGTTAGGGCGCGAGGACCAAAGATGCCACGCCCAATACGTACAAACGTTGCTCCTTCCCGTATCGCATGGATAAAATCATCGGTCATGCCCATAGAAAGCTCGGAGAAATGCGCGAGATCAAACTCGCAGCGGCAACGGTCAGCGAGGTCACGGAGTTCTGAAAACGCGGCTGATTTCCTGTGCTCATCGGATGTCTGCGGCCCGACGGTCATGAGCCCGCGGTATTCGAGCCCGCCAAGCTGAGCCGAGAGCAGTTCCTCCAGGAATTGCGGAAGGGCACCGGGAACGATGCCGTGCTTCCCGGGCTCGCGGCTTACGTTTACCTCAATCAGCACAGACAGTCGTGTTGCATGGGTGGCCATCGCTTCTGACAGGCGCCTGGCTGCCCGAAGGCTTGCTAGCGAGTGGACCCACGCGAATCGGCCAGGAAGGTACCGGGCCTTGTTTGACTGCAGGGCGCCTGTAAAATGCCATTCGATTTTAGTGTCGGAGAGCGATGCAAGCTTTGGGGCCGCCTCTTGCATAAAATTTTCGGCAAAACGCTGTTGACCCGCACGGTACGCCTCGAGAATACGTGCCTGATCCTGCTGCTTCGATACCGCGAGCAGGCGGATGTCCTCGGGGCGCCTGCCGGCGGCGCTTGCGGCCTCCGCAATGGCTGTGCGGATCGAATCCAGGCGTTCGGCAATGTATGATGGTGGTCGCATGTGGCGGTTCGGGGTCGGCCGCGATCATATCAGGAACAAAAAATGGGCGCGATCAAGGTAGATGCATATCTGGCTGGTTTGCGGCTCCGGCATTTCGCGCACGCGGACACGCGTGTGTTTGCAGCGATCATGGATGCCTGGGTCCGGTGTGTTCCGCAACCATTGTCTCTGCGCGCGCGCCCATCGCACTTTAAAGACGGCTGGGTGCTCGTGGATACTGATTCCCCAATATGGCTTGCGCGTCTGCGCAATCAGACACCGACTCTGCTTGCGGCACTGAAGCGCGAACCCGATCTTGCATTGCTTGAAGGGTTCCGCGCACGTGTGCGTCCTGCGGCGCTTGCAGGGCCTGCGCGACCAACACTCCGCCGATTTTCATTGTCACCACGTGCTGTCGGCGCCCTTGAGGCGCTCGCGCGGGACACCGGTGATCCGGGGCTTAGGGATGCGCTGGCGCATTTGCTGAGGAAGAGCGGGAGGCGCACGTAGTTTGCGCTGCGGCTCTAACCCAGGGCGCTGTTCCTGCGGAATTGCTCGGACAGCGGCCTTGAGGCGATACCGGGACGCTCACGATCATCCGCTGAGGATGAGGTTTTTCGTCAACCAGGGCCGGTTTGTGCAATCGGATCCACGTCCTTTCCCTGAATCCTATCACGCGCTCGTTGCGTCGCGATGCAAAAGCGCCATAATATTCCTTATGAAAATCCGCCGCCGGTTCGGTTGCCACCCGAGTAGTGCTCATTATGCCTGGTTTACCCGGTGGGGCCATTTGGCAGAGGCTGGTGCACCGATCCAAACTGCTGGAGTATCACAGACCCCGTATCGGGTAGATTGCTCTGTAGCCGCTGTGCGAGCACAGGCGCGATGTGATGGCCGGAGGGGTCGCAACGCCCTCCAATGATCCGTCCGTTCGAGCTGTTTATCGGGTTGCGCTACACGCGGGCTAAGCGGCGCAATCACTTCATCTCATTCATCTCGCTTACGTCCATTGCAGGCATCGCTCTGGGTGTAGCCGCGCTCATTACCGTGCTTTCGGTTATGAACGGCTTTCAGGAAACGCTGCGCTCCCGCATTCTCGGCGTCATTTCAGATGTGACCGTGACCGGTCCCCACGACCGGTTGCGGGACTGGAAGCCCATGCTGCGACGGATCCGTCGGACGCGACATGTCGTCGCGGTGGCGCCCTATGTCCGCGGCGAGGGAATGCTGGTGCATGGCCGGGCCGTTGCCGGTGTCCTGGTACGCGGCATCCTGCCGTCCGCCGAGCGTGGTGTTTCCAGCATTGGAACGAAGATGAAGTTGGGGCATCTGAACGACCTGAAAGCAGGCCGCTTCGACATCGTTATCGGCCGGTACCTCGCGTGGAAGCTCGGTGCAACAGTCGGCTCGCATATCTCGCTGATCATCCCGCAGGGAGAAGTGACACCCGCGGGGCTCTTGCCGCGCCTTCGTGACTTCAAGGTTGTCGGCATCTTTGATGTCGGGATGTACGAATATGACAGCGGGCTCGCCCTGATCAACCTTGCTGATGCCCAGAGACTGTACGGTGAAGGCAACGCAGTGAGCGGGGTCCGGGTGCGGCTCGATAACATCTATCTGGCACCCATGGTCGCCGCACGCTTGGCGACGCGGTTCGGGCCCGACTACACGGTACGGGACTGGTCAGAGGAGCACGCGAATTTCTTCCGCGCCCTTAAGATCGAGAAGACTGTCATGTTCGTGATCCTGCTGTTGATTGTCGCGGTCGCTGCATTCAACATCATTGCCACGCTCGTCATGGTTGTTACTGACAAAAAGTCCGACATCGCAATTCTGAGAACAATCGGCGCGAGCCCGGCGAGCATTATGGGTGTGTTCATCGTCCAGGGAGCCGTGATTGGTGTACTAGGTACCCTGATTGGTGTCGTCGTAGGCGTGTTGCTGTCGCTCAATGTCACAACGATTGTCCCGTTCATCGAACGGATTTTTCATACGACGTTCATCGAGGCTGACGTGTACTATATCAGCCAGCTCCCGTCGCATCTGCGCTGGTCCGATGTAATCCACACGGCTTGCGCGTCGCTTATCATGAGCTTTACCGCCACAATCTATCCCGCATGGCGGGCATCGAAGACAGACCCTGCGGAGGCGCTTCGTTACGAATGACGGACCCAGTCATCATTTGCCGGAATGTTTCCAAGACGTTTCACCAGTGGCGTTTCGAGGTCGATGTCCTGAAGGATATAAACCTGCGGGTGGAGGCGAGAGAGCAGGTGGCGATTATTGGTGTATCCGGCGCCGGAAAGAGCACGCTTTTGCATCTGGTTGGCGGCCTTGAACCCGCGACTAGCGGGTCGATAGAGATTGACGGACGCGACCTTACGAGGATGAAAGAATCCGATCGCGGTATGCTGCGCAACCGCGCACTCGGGTTCGTGTACCAGTTTCACCATCTACTACAGGAGTTTTCAGCCGAAGAGAATGTTGCAATGCCCTTGCTGGTGCGGCGGGACGATCCGTCAAAGGCTATGGAGGATGCGCGCGGGATGCTTGAACGGGTTGGGCTTGGCCATAGGTTCGCACACAAGCCGGGTGAGCTCTCCGGGGGAGAGCGCCAGCGTGTAGCGATCGCCCGAGCGCTTGTGACCCGCCCAAAATGCGTCTTGGCCGATGAGCCCACGGGCAATCTCGACCGTAAGTCGGCTGAATCGGTCTATGCGCTGATGCTCGAGCTCAATCGTGAATATGGGACGAGTCTCGTGATCGCGACGCATGACGCGGCGCTTGCTTCCCGTATGGACCGCATCTATACCATCGAAGATGGCGGCTTGCGGCCAGTGTCGCCCGGGGATGGCAGTCAGGTGGCAGATATTCGGAGCACTATGATACAGTACCGGGAGCCCTAAGAACGTGCTTGAACTCATAAAATCGGGCGGCTGGGTGATGTGGCCCCTCATTGTATGCTCCATTTCCGCATGCGCCATTATCGGTGAGCGCCTATGGTCGCTGCAGCGGCGGCTGGTCGTGCCGTCTGGGGTGCTCAGCAACGTGCAGCAATGGCTCGAGCGCGGCGATATCGACGGCGCTAAGGTCGGAGTTCTGCGCAGAGGTTCTCCCCTCGGACGGGTGCTCGCCGCCGGCCTTGTAAACCGCAATCGGGACCGAGGTCTGATCAAGGAAGCAATTGAAGACGCTGGCCGCCATGTTGCGCTCGATCTTGAGCGGTATCTCAATGCGCTCGGCACTATCGCGGCGGTCGCGCCGTTCCTCGGATTGCTCGGTACCGTGCTTGGCATGATCCGGATGTTTGCGGCACTTGGGGCAACAGCGGGTGATCCTGCGGTGCTCGCGAGGGGCATATCACAGGCGCTTGTCACCACAGCGTCCGGTCTCACTATCGCCATTCCGAGCCTCATTTTCTATCGGTATTTCCGCGCGCGCGTGCGTGAACTTCTCACTGATATGGAACAGCAGGCGCTGCACCTCGTGGATCTGCTTCACAGTACGGCACGGGCGAGCCGGGGGGCCGCATGAATTTCCGGCGTGAGCAGCGTGACGAGCCAGAGATCAATCTGGTGCCGATGATTGATGTGCTTCTGATGACTCTGATATTCCTTGTTTTGACCACGAGTTTTGCGCGTGAAGGTCGGATCCGAGTGAAGCTGCCACATGCAAGTGCCAGGGTCGCGTCTATGCCGCTATCGCTCCAAGTGGTTATAGGCCCGGGCGGCAGCTACACCGTGGACCGGATGCACGTACGTGGCAGCGCGATCGCGGGCCTGGAGCGGGCCATGCGATCAGCGGCGGGGGGCCGCCGTAAGCCGCTCGTTGTGATCTATGCCGACCGGAAGGCACCTTACGAAGCAGTGGTGCACGCCATGGACGCCGCGCGCCAGCTCGGATTCCTGAATCTGAGTTTCGCGACGCGCTCCCGAAAGAGTGCGCCTGGGTCCCCGTGACCTCGGCGGGCCGTTCTTCCGGACCGAACCTGTATCGTCGGCTGCTCGGCTACGCTTGGCCGTACCGGGGAGTATTCGCGCTGGCCGTCGTGGCAATGACGGTAGCATCCGCGACGGATCCCGCGTTTGCGGCCCTCATGAGACCGATGCTTGACGGAGGTTTCATCCATCGCAATCCTGAGAGTATCCGTTACGTACCCTTGTTGCTGGTTGTCCTGTTCACTGTTCGCGGCATCGCAGCGTTCGGTGCAGACTATTCGATGCAGTGGGTCGGACGCAAAGTTATCTTTGATATCCGCAACGCGATGTTCAATCAGCTGGTCTACCTGTCCAGCGCCTTTTACGATGTGCATTCTTCGGGCACGCTAGTATCCAAGTTAATCTATGACGTAGAACAGGTAGCGAGCGCGTCGACGCGGGCGATATCCGTGCTCGTGAAGGATGGGGTGGGTGTCGTTGGTCTGCTTGGCTGGATGACCTACCTGGACTGGAAGTTGACCCTGATTTTTGTATGCCTCGCACCGCCGGTTTCGCTCGTTGTCAGGAAAATGAGTAATCGCTTTCGCAAGGCAAGCAGCGCAATTCAGGAGACGATGGGTGACGTGTCCCGGGTGGCGCAGGAGATTGTGGCTGCGCACAAGGTAGTAAAAATATTCGGCGGCGAGGAGATGGAAAAGCTGGCGTTTGCCCGCATCAATGAGCGTAATCGCCAGCAAGTCATGAAGCGAGCGGCGGTCGGCGCGTCAGGGAGCCCCGTTATCCAGCTGCTAGCCGCAACTGCGCTTGCGGGCGTCATCTATATCGCCATGCAGCAGTCAAAGATCACAATCGGTACTTTCATATCCTATATCACTGCGATCATGTTGCTGCTTGGGCCGACACGTCGTCTGACCCAAATCAACGAGACCATACAGAGCGGGCTCGCGGCCGCTCAGAGCATATTCTGGCTGCTCGATCAGCCCATGCCGCGTGACGAAGGCACGCGCAGGCTCGAGTCCGTGCGTGGGCGCATCGAATACCGTCGTGTCACGTTCCGCTACCCGTCATCGAAGGCGTCTGCGCTCGCGGATGTGTCGTTCGTCGCGGAGCCGGGTACGACGCTTGCGCTGGTTGGTCCTTCCGGGAGCGGAAAGACTACGGTCGCAAACGTCCTGCCAAGGTTCTATGATCTTTCAGAGGGGGAGATTCTGATAGATGGAATCAGTATCACAGACATGGCCCTGAAGACGCTGCGTTCCCACATTGCGCTCGTGGGGCAAGAGACCGTGCTATTCGATGACACGATTCGCAACAATATCATCTACGGGCAACGGGAGCCCATTTCCGACGCCCGGCTGCAGGATGCGGCGGCTGCGGCCCATGTGATGGAGTTCGTCAAGGATCTTCCAAAGGGGTTTGACACCCTCGTCGGGGAGCGTGGTGTGCGTCTCTCGGGGGGGCAGAGGCAGCGCATTGCGATCGCCCGCGCACTGCTTAAGAACGCGCCCATACTGATTCTTGACGAGGCCACGTCGGCGCTCGATACAGAATCCGAGCGGTATGTTCAGGAGGCCATGCAGAAGCTCATGGCCAACCGCACGACCCTCGTGATCGCGCATCGCCTGTCGACGATTGAGGGAGCCGACCGCATCGTCGTGCTGGCCAAGGGGCGAGTCGTCGAGATCGGAACCCACCAGGAACTCCTGGACCTGGGTCAATCCTACGCCAGACTCTACCGCGTGCAATTTCGTGAACGATAGGTCGACGCCGGGCTACGGCACCGGTCTTTGGGAGATTGGACGCGAGGATCTGAGGGATTCGCTACGCGGACGGTCGGTGCGCGTTTATGCCCGCCACGGTCTTCTCAAGCCTCCATCAGGGTCAGGAAAGCTCATTTGGGTGAAGGCTGGTGGCAGTCGGGAAAGTGTCCTCGTAGCGACCGATCTTTTACACGCGATCCGCTCGAAACGCCTCGACGTGCGTCTTGCGCTGACTTTTGAGCGAGATTACCCACGCTTGGTCCGCAAGCGGCTCCGGGGGATCGCCAAGGCCGGACTCGGTTATGGCCCGTGTGACGCGTCCCGCGTCGTCCAGCGCGTGCTTGACCGGCTCGAGCCGCTTGGAGTGATCATTGTGCGTCATGCGCCACCTAACAACCTCATGCGTGCGATCAAGAAGCGGGGAATACACTCGGTGGCGATCAACGTTGAACCCTCCCACGTACCGCTTGAGACGGTATACCCCGTGTCCCGCGATCAGGTAGCGGCGTGGCGCAAGGAGAGTGAAGGGGTCATTGCCGCACCTGCGGATTTGCTGACGCTATTGGTGGAAGCACAGGTGGATCCCACTTTCCGCAGTGTCGCCACGGGTGGCGAAGGGAATGTATGGTGGTTCCAGACGCGGCGTTGGTCGCAGGCGATGGAGATGATTCAGGCGTGGCGCTCATGGGGTGTGCCGGAGGATCTTCTGTTCGTAGGCAACGGGGACGCACAATGGCGTTCCGCTGCTGCTCGCGGGCTTGGTGCGAGCCTGTATCTGTGGGATCGCAAGCGGTTTTCCGCAGGGTCGGTAGTATTCGTGGACGACCGAAAGTGGCTGCCCGCGCTTACTGCGTCCTGCGATGCGACCTATCTCGCGTCACCTACCGATCTTGAATTCTGGCAGGCGGTAGCTGGCGGCGGTGTGGTGAGTGCCGCACCGGGAGCGCTCTTTGATCGTTCTGATGCTGCCGGGCTTATAGACCGCGTCCCAACCGTCGGTGAGCTCCTGGGGCGCTGGCGGTATTACGCACGCGATGTCGTTGCGCGCCGTCGGCGGGGTGACGCCCTGCGGCGGTTTTTCTGGGAGGAGCGCCGGCGCGCCGCGGACGTTGCTGACGATCTTCTTAATCGCATATACGAATGGTGATCGCGTCCCTTCCTGATCGTCACTGGGCGCGACGTACATGGCTGAGTATGGCCCTTTGGCCGCTCAGTGTGTTGTATTGCCTTTTTGTCCGCCTGCATCGACAATTTCTGAGGGCCAGCGCGGTTCACCTGCCTGTCCCAGTGGTTACAATCGGCAATCTGACCGTAGGTGGCAATGGGAAAACACCGCTTGTGGCTTGGGTCGCCGCGCTGTTTGCGGGACACGGTTACCGACCAGGCGTGGTAGCCAGAGGGTATGGCGGGTGGGCGCAGCATTGGCCACAACGTGTTACGCCGACGTCTGACCCCGCCGAGGTGGGCGACGAGCCCGTGTTGCTTGCGCGCCGCGGTTTTCCTGTGGTGGTGGGGCCGGACCGGGTAGCTGCTGCCAAGGTGCTGATTGATCAGTGTGACTGCAATGTCATCGTAAGCGATGACGGGTTGCAGCATTGGCGGTTGCACCGCGATGTCGAGGTGGTGGTGATCGACGGCGTTCGCCGGTTCGGTAATGGCTTCTGTCTCCCGGCCGGACCCTTGCGGGAGCCTGTGCGCCGGCTCGAGACGATTGACGCGCGGGTAGTGCAGGGTGGTGTTGCCCGCAGTGACGAATGGAGTATGCGCCTTACGGGTACCGAATTTGTAAATGTCGCGTATCCCGAGCGTATCCGGCACGTGGCAGATTTCTCGGAACCTACGATTCATGCGGTTGCAGGAATCGGCAATCCACAGCGTTTTTTCGACGACCTGCGGGCCGCGGGGTTTGATCCGCACCCTCATATGTTTCCGGATCATCATCCGTTTACCGCGGAGGACTTCAAGTTTGTGGGCAGAGAGGCGGCAGTGATCATGACTGAGAAAGATGCGGTGAAATGCGAGCGGTTCGCTTGCGACAACTTCTGGTTCCGACGGGTTGCAGCGGAGCCCGAGCCGGGTTTTGGGCCGCTGCTCCTAGGGCTTCTCAAGGGGGTTAGGAATGGATAAAAGGCTTCTCGAGATCTTGGTGTGTCCCAGTTGCAAGGGACAGCTTCATTATGACCGGACGCGTCAGGAGCTCCTATGCCGGCCGGACCGTCTCGCCTATCCGATCCGCGACGGGATACCGGTGATGCTGGAAGATGAGGCGCGCCGGATCAGCGACGAGGAGGCGGATCGGGTCAAGCCTGTAAGCCCGTGAGGGTGGCTGGCATCAAGTGTGTCACCGGATTCTTCCGCGGGGTGTCGACGGATGAGTGCGTAAGATATGCCCGCTCGGACGCGACCGGAGCACAATGGCTTGGGTAGGCGGATGAAGATCATCATCCCGGCGCGCTACGGTTCTTCCCGGCTGCCCGGCAAGGCGCTGGCGGACGTCGCCGGCAAGACACTGCTTGAGCGTGTCCATGAGTGCGCGCAACGCAGCGAGGCTGGCGAGGTTATCATTGCCACTGATGATGAGCGGATACGCCGGACGGCCGAAGGTTTTATGGCGCGCGTGTGCATGACCTCTCAGCAGCATGCTTCCGGCACAGAACGGATTGCCGAGGTGGTCGAGCGGCTTCGCCTGCCGGATGAGGAGATTGTGCTGAATCTTCAGGGCGATGAACCGCTTATGCCCCCGAAACTGCTGGACCTGGTAGCGAAGACCCTTCGTGAAGACGCGGGTGCGGTTATGGCGACGGCTGCATGTGTGATCGACAGTTACGAATCTTTCATTGATCCCAATATCGTGAAGGTCGTACGCGATGCGAGGGGTCGGGCGCTGTACTTCAGCCGTGCCCCGGTGCCATGGCCGAGGAACCGGCGCCCAGCGGATCAGCAACCGGCGCCAGACGGATTCGGGTTAAGGCATATCGGTCTGTATGCCTATCGTGCAGGTTTCATCCGCCGTTATGCCCGGTGGGACCCGAGTCCACTCGAAGCGATCGAGATGCTGGAGCAGCTGCGTATTCTTTGGCACGGTGACGAGATCGCCGTGTGCGAGACGGATTCCCCTCCGCCACCCGGTGTCGACACGGCGGCCGACCTTGAACGGGTGCGTCGCCATTTTGAATCGAACCTACGGATCGAACAATCATGACCGCATCAAGGAATGATAGGCCTGTACGCAAGTCCGTAAAGGTCTTGTTTGTGTGCCTTGGCAACATCTGCCGGTCTCCCATGGCCGAAGGGATATTTCGGCATCTGTTGCGGCAGGCAAGCCTCGACGATCGCGTCAAGATCGACTCCGCAGGTACGCACGCCTATCATGTGGACGAGCCTCCAGACGCGCGTGCGCAAGCGGCACTGGACCAGCGCGGGATCGATATCAGCACGCTGCGCGGTCGCAAGGTGACGCCGACCGACATCGAAATCTTCGACTATGTGCTGGCGATGGATCGTGAGAATCTCAAGAACCTGATGGCGATCTGTCCGCCGGGTGCCGCTTCAAAGATACGGCTGTTCATGGAATACGCGTCGAACTGCTCGGAACAGGAGGTTCCGGATCCCTATTTTGGGGACAGCGGCGGTTTTGATCGCGTCTTTGACCTGATCGAGGACGCCGCGTCCGGACTGCTCGCAGATATCCGCGCTCGGTATCACCTGACTGCCTGACCGGCAGACGCTCCCGCCCCACGCTTTCCCGCCCCTAACGGGCCCGCTTACTCTGGTTTGGCCTCATCGGTTGCATGCGCGACCTCTCTCTCGCCGTTGTCCTGTCTGCCTGACGCCGGCGTATGGGAGTTCGTGCCCGGATGTTCACCAACATCTTGCGGTTGGTGCTGGGGCACATGGGGTGTTTCCCGGTTGGCTGAAGGGTTGCCTGGCGCTGCCGTGGTCTCTTCGTGCCGCGGTTCCACGCGTACCTCGCTGGCTATGGCACTGCTTTCCTGGGTCTGCGTGGTTCCTTCCGGACGGTTCTGGGGTCGCCCACGTCGCCCACGTCGTCTTGGCCGCCCACGCCCCCCGGTGGCCTCTCTTTTGTCTTTGTCAGGCGCCAACACTTCGGGGCGTGGAATCGCGGGGCGGGTCCGCCGCTGTTCTGATCGTTCGCCACGATGAGCAGACTGGTCCGCGCGCTCGACGCGTGGCGCTTTGGGTCCCCGCTCGGTTCCGGGGTGTGATCTGTTAGCTGCGGGCCGCGTCCGGGGTTTTGGGCTTTCGTGAGCCACCTCGGGGGTGGTGCGCGGTTTGTTTTCCGGACCGAATACGCGTCTCAGCCAAGTCTTGATCAGGCCGCCCTGTGCCCGATCCTCGCTAGAAACTCGTACAGCAGCAGGGCTCGCCGATACCACAGCAGACGATATCGGTGCCGGCGCAGCTGATCGTGGAACGATCTGCGCGACGGCTGGTTTCTCCGCGGGCGGAAGCGGCGTACGTCGTCCCGGATCGGGTGTTTCTTCGGGCCCGAGGGGCAGAGCATAACTTGGTGCGATGTTCTCGGCCTCGACCTCTTCGGTGCGTAGCCGCCGGATCCGGTAGTGAGGCGTTTCCAGGCTCGCAGTGGGGATCACGACGACGGGGGTGCCGAGTCGGGTCTCGATCGCACTGATCTCGTAGCGTTTTTCATTGATAAGAAAGGTCGCCGTCTCAATGGGCAGGTGCACGTGCAGCGCCGCCGTGTTCTCCTTCATGGCTTCTTCCTGAATACAACGCAGGACATGCAGTGCGGATGACTGTACGCCACGGATATGCCCGGTGCCCTCACACCGCGGACACACAAGGCTGCTCGACTCGCCGAGTGACGGACGAAGCCGCTGACGGGACATCTCTAGCAGGCCAAAACGCGAGATCCGTCCGACCTGCACGCGGGCACGGTCGGATTTGAGCGCCTCGTTCAATCGGTTCTCTACAGCGCGCTGGTTGCGGGGGGGCGTCATATCGATGAAGTCGATCACGATCAGACCACCCAGGTCACGCAGTTTAAGCTGCCGTGCCACCTCGTCGGCAGCCTCGAGATTGGTATTAAGCGCCGTTTCCTCGATATCGCCGCCCTTGGTGGCACGAGCCGAGTTCACGTCGATCGTGACGAGTGCCTCAGTGTGGTCGAACACCAGTGCGCCACCGGACTCGAGTTGCACCTCCCGGGCAAAGGCGGCCTCGATCTGGTGTTCTATCTGATAGCGCGAGAAAAGCGGGACATCATCCTGATACAGTTTGAGTTTGCCGACATTGTGCGGCATAACCTGCTGCATGAACTTGAGTGCCCGTTCATGGATCTCGGGACTGTCAATGAGAATTTCGCCGATATCCGACCGGAAGTAGTCCCGGATCGCACGAATGATGAGACTGCTCTCTTGGTAAATCAGGAAAGGCCCGGAGCGCTCGTTCGCTGCCTTGCTGATCGCCTCCCAGAGCTGGGTCAGGTAGTCGAGGTCCCACTGCAGCTCCTCGAGGCTGCGGCCGATCCCGGCCGTGCGGATGATGACGGAATATTCAGGCGGCGCATTCAGCTGGGCCATGATGTCCTTGAGCTCCGCCCGGTCCTCGCCTTCAATTCGCCGCGAGATACCACCCCCTTTCGGGTTGTTTGGCATGAGTACCAGATAACGTCCGGCGAGACTGATAAACGTCGTCAGTGCAGCACCTTTGTTGCCCCGCTCCTCTTTTTCAATCTGGACGATGAGATCCTGACCCTCTCGGATGACATCCCGGATCTTGATTTGGCTGAGCGCGGTCTTGTCGTGGCCATTGAAATAGCTTTTGGAGATCTCTTTGAGCGGGAGAAATCCCTGACGTTCGGAGCCATAGTCGACAAAGGCAGCCTCAAGGCTCGGTTCGACGCGTGTCACGCGGGCCTTGTAGATGTTGCTTTTTTTCTGCTGATAGACGGAGGATTCGATGTCGAGGTCAAGCAGTTTCTGGCCGTCGACAATAGCCAATCGCAACTCTTCGGGGTGAGTTGCGTTAAAGAGCATTCTCTTCATTCTGACGGTACCTAACGCCCCAGGCCCTTCAGAGAGTCTGCGCCGGTGGTCCCCGTATATCGTCGGGCTTAGGACCCTAATCTAAAGGCGGCCTCAAATGGGCCGGCACTTCATTTAGATCTGCACTCACCGACTGACAGGGTCGGGACGTTTTATCTGGTGCACCCCTCTACATTGGGCGAGGGGCGCGAAACCCGTTCCCGCAGCGCAACCATGAGATTCGCCGCGGAGGTGTGCCCACGCGTTTGCCGGGGCACAAAAATCGTGTATGTTAACGTCACCCTTGGCTGTTTAAGGCTAAGGCCGGCCCGATCACTATAGCAGGTTCGGTTAAGCGTCGGCAATCTTTGCGATTTCCGCATGGTTTTGCACAAAAATGAGGCCCCGATGGTTACGCACGTGACCATCGACGACCGGCGGTCCGGCCAGCGCCTGGATAATTTCCTGATCGCTACCCTGAAGGGCGTGCCGCGGACCCACATCTATCGGATTGTACGTCGCGGAGAGGTACGTATAAACCACGCCAGGGCGAAACCCGACTACAAACTGAAGCAGGGTGATATCGTGCGTCTGCCCCCGGTTCGCATGAGACCGGTACGGGCCGAAGCCAACGAGGCGGGCCATCTCGCGTGGATGGAGTCACGTATCCTGCATGAGGATGCGGCGCTGCTCGTGCTCGACAAGCCTTCAGGGCTTGCCGTCCATGGGGGCAGCGGGATACATACGAGTCTCATTGAGGGGCTGCGCGCCCTGCGCCGCACGCAAGACCCGTTTCTTGAGCTCGTGCATCGGCTTGATCGCGAGACTTCTGGCTGTCTCCTCGTCGCAAAGTCACGGGTGGCGCTCGGCGTGCTCCACGCGCAGTTGCGCGAGGGGAGGGTCCGGAAGGAATATCTGGCGCTCGTGCCCGGATCATGGGGAGGAGGGGCCAGGCAGGTGGATCTTGCGTTGCAACGGTCTGGGTCCGCGAACGGTGAGCGTTTTGTGCGGACGGACGAGGGCGGAAAACCCTCGTCAACCCGTTTCACGCCGGAACGGCATTTTTCCGATGCGACCCTTGTGCGTGTGCGGCTTGATACCGGACGTACCCATCAGGCGCGGGTGCATGCGCGTGCCATTGGCTACCCGATTGCGGGCGATGCCAAGTACGGCGACCGCTCATTTAACGCACGGCTGAAACGTCTCGGTCTGAAGCGGCTGTTTCTTCACGCTGCACGCGTGACGTTCTTCCATCCTGGCACTGCCGCCTCCTTTACCGTGTCCGCGCCGCTGCCGGAGGATCTCGCACAGGTGCTTGAGCAGCTTCGGTCGTGAGGCGTCCCTTTGATCTGATCGTCTTTGACTGGGACGGGACGCTCATGGATTCGGCGGCCAAGATCTGCCGGTGCATCGGCGCGGCGGCGGCGGATTGCGGCATTGGAGACCCAGGCCACGAACGTTCGCGGCAGATCATCGGACTCGGGCTCGTCGAGGCACTGAAGGCCCTGTTTCCTGATGTACCAACCACAGAACACCAGCGGCTGGCTGAGCGTTACCGGTACTATTTTGTAAACGAGGACACCACCGCGACGCCGCTCTTCCCGGGTGTTCGGGACGGTCTTGAGGGCCTCGTGCGCGCCGGGTACCGGCTGGCCGTGGCGACTGGAAAGTCTCGGCGGGGCCTGGATGTGTCCATGAAGGACAGCGGTACTTCCGATCTGTTTTGTGCGAGCCGTTGCGCTGATGAGTCACGCTCAAAACCGGATCCGTCCATGCTCGAAGAATTGCTCGTACTGTGCGGCGCGGAGCGCAGTCGCACGGTTATGGTCGGTGATACGAGCTTTGACCTTGAGATGGCGCGTAACGCCGGTATGCCCCGTTTTGCCGTGACCTATGGGGCGCACGCCCGAGAGCGACTACTGGACTATGGGCCGATTACCTGTTTCGATTCGTTTCCTGAATTGAGGACATATTTCGCTTGACGTGTTTTGGGGAGGCCGAATATGTCTATCCGAAGGCAACGACCCGGGACCCGGTTTGACGACCAGGGACGCGGTTTGGCTGGCGTTCGTGACCCGTGCCTGCGCGTGGGCCGCGTCTACCACAACTGCTGTCCGTATGGAGTCATCCGGCGGACAGGTAAGGGAGGAGAAACTTTCGACGTCGCGGGCCGTCTCTTGATATGCGCAAGCGACGCGGCGCGGTATGATCCCATACCGGCGCGTGTGTGGATGGCCCCTGTGCGGGGTCGACCTCACGGCAGTTGTTGCCGAGGAGTGTGGCGGTTTCATTCTGGTCGGTCGATATGGGGTAGCGGAACATGTCCGAAGAGCGGGAAAAGGCAGGCGGGGACCCAGGCTGGGCGCGTGAGACACTTGAGCGCCTTGCGTTTGCGGCACTTGAGGAACAGAAGCGCGCACGCCGTTGGCGCATTTTCTTCCGATTCCTGATCATCGGGCTGGTCGTGGCCCTTGTGGTCACGTTGCGACGACCGGTCTGGTCCCAGCAGGCGGTGCTCGGCACCACAGGGCGTTTTGCGGCTGTGGTTAATCTCTATGGAGCGATTGACGCCAACGGGCCGGCAAGTGCCCATGACGTTGACTCAGCGCTGCGCGCTGCGTTCAAAAGCCACGCGGTGGGTGTCATTTTGCGGGCAGACAGCCCCGGAGGGAGCCCGGTGCAGGCAGATGAGATGAATGCGCAGATCACGCGTCTGCGCAAACGTTACCCGCACAAGCCGATCTATGCCGTGCTTGGCGATATCTGCGCGTCCGGGTGCTACTACGTCGTGGCAGCCACGGACAAGATCTATGCAAACCAGTCCAGCCTCGTCGGCTCGATCGGCGTGTTGATGGATGGGTTTGGGTTTGTTGGCACTATGAAGAAGCTTGGGGTTCAGCGCCGGCTATTGGTTGCCGGCAAGAACAAGGGGTTTCTCGATCCGTTTTCGCCGATGACCGCGAAAGACCGGGTTTTTGTGCAAAATATGCTCCGGCAGATTCATGCGCGATTCATAGCCAAGGTTGAGCAGGGACGGGGAGCTGTGCTTGCGAAGAACGACCCGCGCCTGTTTTCCGGGCTCGCTTGGACCGGGGTACGCGCGAAGCAGCTCGGGTTGATTGATGGATTTGGTGATACGCGTCTCGTGGCCCGGAGTCTGCTTGGTACCACGTCACTCGTAAACTTTACCCCGAAGCCGAGTCTCATCGACCAAGTCACGCATCGCTTCGGCATGGAGCTTGCCAATGCCCTGAGCGCGAAACTGATGAGTGTTCGCCCCGAACTTCGCTATTAGCCGCCTGACGAACGCGGCACGACAATGGTCACGAATAGGGGCGGGGGCTTCGTGAAGCGCATCCTGCTGTCCAACGATGACGGATATCTCGCGCCCGGCCTTGTGTGTCTCGCCCATGCGACCTCCACAATCGCCGAGATCAAAGTCGTGGCTCCGGATCGGGACCGCAGCGGTGCCAGTAATTCCCTCACTCTATCTCGGCCCTTGCGGGTGCGCCAAGCCGAAAACGGCTTCTTCTTCGTTGATGGAACGCCGACCGACTGCGTCCATCTCGCGCTGACGGGACTCATGGATGAAGAGCCAGATATGGTGATTTCCGGGATCAACCACGGCGCCAACCTCGGCGATGACGTGTTGTACTCCGGGACTGTGGCGGCTGCGATGGAAGGTCGGTTCCTCGGCCGGCCGGCCATCGCTGTATCGCTCGCGCGCGGTGGCGGGCCCAATTTCGACACCGCCGCCCAGGTTGTCCTGCATCTGATCAGGTTGCTGGTTGATGAACCCCTGCCGGCTGATACGATCCTGAACGTGAATGTCCCTGATGTTCCCTATGCGGCGCTTGCCGGTTTTGAGGCGACGCGCCTTGGGCGCAGACACAAATCCGAGCCCGCCGTGCTCGACGCGGATCCCCAGGGAAATCCAATCTACTGGGTCGGTCCGTCAGGCGCCGAGGCGGATGCCGGGCCCGGCACAGATTTCTTCGCGATCCGCAATGGTAAGGTGTCCGTGACCCCGCTGCACACGGACCTTACCCGCTACCGTGCGCTTGATCAGGTTGCGACTTGGCTTCAGAGGAGGGAGGCATGAGTGCCCGCGGCATTGGCATGACTTCCCATAGGACGCGGGAGCGGCTTATTGCGCGGCTGCGGGCCGAGGGTATCCGTGATGCCCGCGTGCTGCGTGCGATGACCGAGGTGCCACGGCACCTCTTTGTAGACGAGGCGCTTGCGTCGCGTGCATACGAAGATACGGCTTTGCCGATCGGACATGGTCAGACCATCAGCCAGCCCTATATCGTCGCGCGCATGACCGAGCTCATCCTCAAGGGCGCCCCGAAGTCGGTGTTGGAAATTGGGACGGGGTCCGGGTATCAGACCGCAGTGCTCGCGCGTCTTGTCGAACAGGTGTATTCGATTGAACGTGTTGCCGCGCTATTCCAGCGGGCCCGGCGCCGCCTGTCTGAGCAGGGTTTTCACAACGTGACGACGCGTCTTGGGGATGGTGGTGTGGGTTGGGTGGAGCAGGCGCCCTTCGACGCAATCCTGGTGACGGCTGGGGCGGGAGATGTCCCGGACGCGTTGCGCGCGCAACTCGTTTCTGGGGGGAGAATCATCATACCAGTCGGGTACGAGCGTCAGATGTTGACGGTGATCCGCAGCCTAGAAAGCGGCAGCGAAGCGGAATTGGTCGAAGCGGTGAGTTTTGTGCCCCTTCTCAGCGGCGTCGAATGACGGACAGTGTGACTAGCGGAGCAAAGTGGACGACCAGTAAACGGATTTATGCGGGACTTGCCGCTTTGCTCTGGATTACAGTACTTGCTGCCGGATGCGCCCGTGACGTGTCGGCTCCGATTGACTCCCGCCCGACATTTCTGCCTGCCGCAAAAAGTCACTACTGGACCGTTTCTCCGGGAGACACACTTTACAGTATTGCCTGGGCCTCAGGCCTCGATTATCGCGCGCTCGCGCGCTGGAATGGGATCCACCGGCCATTCATTATTCAGGCCGGGGCTAGGCTTAGACTGTTCGGGCCGCCGTTGCGATACCGGCAGTCGCGTCCTTCCAAAGGCACGGTCTTGTATCGGCGCCCCATGCCACACCCTATGTCCGTATCCCCGCGCACCCTGCGTCTTGCGAACGGGCCATTGCGCTGGACCTGGCCGGTTGTGGGGCCGCTGTTGCGTGGTTTCGGCCAGCACGGTAACAAGGGGATCGATATTGGCGGCAGCCTAGGAGCGGCAGTACGGGCGGCGGCTGCCGGAGAGGTGGTGTACACCGGTAGTGGACTTCCCGGATATGGTAAGCTTATCATCTTAAAACACAATAAAACTTTCCTTAGCGCGTACGCCCACAACAGTCGAATCCTCGTTAAGGAGGGAGAGATGGTCAGGCGGGGGCAGGAGATCGCCGAGATGGGAAGCAGCGGGACCGACCGCATCATGCTTCATTTTGAGATCCGTTTGCGCGGCAACCCAGTTGATCCATTGCACTACCTTCCGAGAACACCCTAAATTATGGCCGCACGCAAAAGAACACAACATGCCTCCAGCGCGGATCAGGATGTCAAGAGCCTGGAAGCCGAGGAAGGGATCCCCGAGGCTGAACAGGAAGACGAGGCCGCGACCGAGGTCGTTGACGGGGTTGATGAGGCTGATGAGGCCGAGCCGGAGGAAGAGGCGGCGCCGGTTGTCACGAGTCCTCGGGATGATGTGTCCACGCAGGCCGATGCGACCCGCATCTATCTCAAGGAGATCGGGTTCTCCTCGCTGTTGACTGCGGAGGAGGAGGTGCACTATGCGCGCCTCGCGCAACGCGGAGATGCGTCGGCGCGTAAGCACATGATTGAATGCAACCTGCGCTTGGTAGTCAAGATCGCGCGACGATATATGAACCGCGGCCTCGCACTTCTTGACCTGATCGAGGAAGGCAATCTCGGTCTCATACGCGCCGTGGAGAAGTTCGACCCAGAGCGCGGTTTCCGCTTCTCGACCTATGCCACGTGGTGGATCCGACAGACGATAGAGCGCGGCATCATGAACCAGACGCGGACCATCCGTCTGCCGGTACACATTCTGAAGGAGATCAATATCTATCTCCGCGCGGCACGCTACCTGTCGCATAAACTTGATCACGAACCGGGGCCAGAGGAGGTTGCAACGCTTCTGGACAAGCCAATCGATGAGGTCAAGGCGATGCTTGGCTTGAACGAGCGGATCGCGTCTGTCGATGCGCCGCTCGACGATGACAATGAGCGATCCCTGATTGATGCCATCGCGGATGAGCGTACCCCGGATCCTGAAAAGATCCTACATGATGAAGATCTGCATGTTCAGATCCGGGCTTGGCTTGACGAGCTGAATGACAAGCAGCGCGAGGTGGTGGAGCGACGTTTCGGGCTGAACGGCCGCGAGATTGCGACGCTTGAACAGGTTGGGGCAGATATTGGTGTCACCCGTGAACGGGTCAGGCAGATCCAGGTCGAGGCATTGCGCCGCCTGAGGGGTATGCTCGAGAAGCGTGGCTACTCGATCGATTCGCTGTTCTGACGTCAGGAATCGAGCAGAAGCAGCGCCGCTACTCGTCGCCCTTCTGCTACGAGGATGTTGAATGTGCGGCAGGCGGCACCCGTATCCATGACCTCGAAACCGAGACGCGCATCGATGAGTACCCGCAGGCGTACTGGCGCGAGGATGCGGAGTGTCCGGCCGGTGCCGATCAGGACCAGTTCGGGCGCAAGCGCGGTGATCACACTGAGATGACCGTCCGTGAGATCGTCCAGCCGTTGCGGATAGTCTCCGACCACTACTTGGTCAGGGAGCACGACCAGGCTGCGATCATACGATTGGTTGTTTACGGTCACCGTGGTCTCCGTATAGTTGCGGATGGTATTGAGACCCTGCGGTGCCTGCAGATGTATCTTCAACTAGCTTTCCTCCCGGTCGTTGCGGGCGGCCCCGACCCCACGTTGACAGACCTGGGTGACGCCAGTATGTTTCGGGGCGCTTTTGGCGCCGCTTTTACCTAAGCGAGTATGATAAATCAATGCGGACCCCCGTGTCCGTGCAGTGGACGCGAATCTTTGACCAAGGCATGGCGATGGATCAGTTTCCGAGGATAAAGCGGCTTCCGCCGTATGTCTTCAATATTGTCAATGAACTCAAGGCTGAGGCGCGGCACCGCGGCGAGGACATCATCGACTTCGGCATGGGAAATCCGGACCAGCCGACGCCGTCGCATATTGTCGACAAGCTCTGCGAAGCCGCACGCCGCGTGGATACCCATCGTTACTCGGTCTCGCGTGGCATCCCCCGTCTAAGGCGGGCGATCTGCCGCTGGTATAAATCGCGCTATGACGTTGATCTCGATAGTGACCGGGAGGCGATCGTTACGATCGGTTCGAAGGAAGGCCTTGCGCATCTCGCGCTTGCGACTGTGGGTCCCGGTGATGCGGTGCTCGTACCGACGCCGGCCTATCCGATCCATCCCTATGGATTCGTCATCGCGGGCGCGGATATTCGGCATGTGCCTTTGCTGCCTGGTGGCGATTTTTTCCACGAACTCGAAGGCGCGATCAGGAACTCCTGGCCCAGGCCGAAAATGCTCGTGCTGAACTTCCCGAGCAATCCAACCACACAGTGCGTCGACCTCGCGTTCTTCGAAAACGTGGTACGGATCGCGCGGGAACACAGTATCTGGGTTATCCACGACCTTGCCTACGCGGATATCGTGTTCGATGGATATGTTGCACCTTCAATACTTCAGGTTGACGGTGCAAAATCGATTGCCGCCGAGTTCTTCACACTCTCGAAGAGCTATAACATGCCGGGCTGGCGGGTCGGTTTCATGTGTGGCAACCCCGATCTTGTGTCGGCGCTCGCGCGTCTCAAGTCGTATTTCGACTATGGTACGTTCACCCCGATCCAAGTTGCCGCCATCCTTGCGCTTGAAGGACCTCAGGAGTGCGTACAGGAGATCCGGGCCCGGTATGAACTGCGCCGGAACGTGCTGTGCGACGGGCTTCAGAACGCCGGCTGGTTGGTTGAGCGGCCGAAGGCAACGATGTTCGTCTGGGCCCGGATCCCCGAATGTTACAGGGCTATGGGCTCGCTTGAGTTTTCAAAGAAACTCCTGCGTGATGCGCAGGTGGCGGTGTCGCCCGGAATCGGTTTTGGAGAATATGGCGACGAGTATGTGCGTTTCGGCCTGATCGAGAACGAGCATCGGACGAGACAGGCAGTGCGGTCGATCCGGGAGATGCTTCGCCGCGACGCCTCCGTCACGTTGGCGCAGGCCAAACCATGAGGCCAGCGCGCATCGGCCTGCTTGGTCTTGGAACCGTAGGGGCGGGCACGGTAAACGTGTTGCGCCGAAACGGTGGAGAGATCGAACGGCGTGCTGGACGTAGGATTGTGATTGCGCGCGCTGCAGCACGCGAACCGGGCAAAACACGCCCATGTTCGCTTGAGGGCATCGAACTCGTTACTGACGCTATGTCGGTTGTCCGCGATCCTGACATCGATGTGGTGGTCGAGCTCATCGGAGGGTGCACGGTTGCCAAGGATCTCGTGCTCGAGGCGATCGCTTGTGGCAAGCACGTGGTGACCGCAAACAAGGCGTTGATCGCGATCGACGGAAACGAGATCTTCCGGGCGGCGAGCAGAAAGGGAGTAATGGTCGCGTTTGAAGGTGCAGTAGCTGGCGGTATCCCGGTGATCAAAGCCATTCGTGAAGGGTTGGCTGGGAATCGTATCGAATGGCTTGCCGGGATCATCAATGGCACTGGCAATTTCATCCTGACAGAAATGCGTGACCACGGCCGCGAGTTCGCGGATGTGCTCGCACAGGCCCAGCGGCTTGGATATGCGGAGGCAGACCCGAGTTTTGACGTGGATGGTATCGATGCGGCTCACAAGCTCACCATACTAGGGTCAATCGCATTTGGTATACCGCTGCAGTTCAACCGGGTCTCTATCGAGGGAATACGCGACATCAACCGGGCCGATGTCACGTATGCAGAGGCGTTCGGCTACCGCATAAAGCATCTTGGTATCGCGCGACGCACACCCTCTGGCATCGAGCTCAGAGTGCATCCGGCCCTGATCCCGGAGCGCCGTCTGCTCGCGAATGTTGATGGTATCATGAATGCCATCGTCGTATCCGGCGATGCTGTTGGCCCTACGCTGTATTATGGCGCGGGTGCTGGAGCAGAACCTACTGCCTCGGCAGTGGTGGCAGACCTCGTGGACGTGGTCCGGACACTGACTGCTGATCCGCATAATCGCGTTCCACATCTCGCGTTTCAGCCGGATACGCTGTCGGATCTCCCGGTGTTGCCGATGGAAGAGGTCGAAACCGCATACTATCTCAGGATGCAAGCTGACGACCGGCCGGGTGTGCTGGCGGACGTTACACGTATCCTCGGCGATCTTGGGATCAGCATTGAGGCAATCCTGCAGAAGGAGCCTCCCGTGGCACAGCATCAGGCGTCAATTATCATGATCACGCACCGGGTGATCGAGCGGAACATGAATCAGGCGATTGGAATGATCGAGCACCTGAGCTCTGTGCATGCCCCGGTCGTTCGCATCCGACTCGAACATCTCAATCGCCGTTGACATCAACAGGAATCTTCATGCGCTACGCTGGACTTATCGCCCGATACCGCGATTGGCTGCCGATCACCGACGGTGCTCCGATCGTGACGCTTAACGAGGGTAATACGCCGCTGATCCGGTTGCATCGGCTAGTGCATGAAGCAGGTCTCGACGCGAGTGTCTACGTAAAGTTTGAGGGCCTGAATCCTACGGGGTCGTTTAAGGACCGGGGCATGTGCCTTGCCGTGACCAAGGCGATCGAATCGGGAAGCCGTGCCGTCATCTGTGCCTCGACCGGAAACACCTCGGCATCAGCCGCTGCGTACGCGGCACGTGCGGGGATCAGTGCATTCGTGCTGATCCCCGAGGGCAAGATTGCCCAGGGCAAACTCGCCCAAGCCATGATCCACGGAGCCCGGGTGATCCAGATCCAGGGGAATTTCGATGAGGGCATGCAGCTTGTGAAGGAGCTATCCGTAAGGCATCCACTGACGCTCGTCAACTCGGTAAATCCTTATCGTATCGAAGGACAGAAGACCGCTGCGTTTGAGATCGTCGATGCCCTTGGTTTTGCACCGGACTTCCACTGTTTGCCAGTCGGCAACGCCGGAAACATTACCGCCCATTGGCTTGGATATACGCAGTATGCGGATCAGGGGAGGGGCGCGCGCAAGCCACGCATGATTGGCTATCAGGCAGCTGGGGCTGCGCCTTTTGTGTCGGGCGCGCCGGTTGCGCATCCCGAGACAATCGCGACCGCGATCCGGATCGGCAATCCGCAGTCGTGGTCGGGTGCGCAGGCCGCTAAGCAGGAATCCGGCGGGTGGTTCGACGCCTGCACGGACGAGGAGATTCTGGACGCGCAACGGCGGCTCGCACGCCTTGAGGGGGTGTTCTGTGAACCTGCGTCTGCGGTTTCAGTGGCGGGTGCATTGCGTGATCTGAAGAACGGCAGAATCCCGGCCAAGAGCCACATCGTATGCACGCTCACGGGCCACGGACTGAAAGATCCCGAGACCGCCATTCGCCAAAGTGGACATGTGACCACGGTGACTGCGGACTACGAGGCGGTGAGCGGCGCGATCATGGCGGGGATCGGTTGAATGGCGCGATGCGCACAATATTTATCGAATAACGACGAATGTGATGAACAACGGGAAAACACTCACGCCGGTTATTTCGAAGCGTTCTTTCAGGCATGTAAGACGTTGGCTTGGCTTTGTCTCGGTATACGCCCCCGGTTTTTCATGCTAGCCCCTCCAATGGCCAATCCTCACGTTGGGTGCCGGCCCATGGCGCGATCGACATCGATTCTGGACGCCGGTTTTAAGGAAGTTGATCATGGTTCGTCGTCTAGATGTTTACGCATGTCCTGTGCGGCCATAGTGTCTTTTGGGAGGATCTGAGTTCGAGGGTCAGGCCAGGCATCAGCTGATGCCGGTGGCAGAGTTCCGCAAGGATAGCTGTCCTTGCCAGGTCTTCTATCTTTGAATAACGGGATACGGTGATTGTAGGACGCGCGGGTGTTCTCCAGGTACGGGTGGGTGCGTGGTCGGTGTTACGTTGGCGTCGTCCCCTCGGGCACAGTCCGGTCCGCTGTATTCCCGGTCCTCAAGGTGCGTGTAGCATGAGGAACATCTGTGCGGGTGGTTAGACCTTCGTTCGTACTCTGGATGCCGGGCCTGTTCATGGTGGGCAGGGCACGTACCTCCTTGTTCGTCCGTCTGATGGCGCGGGGCACCTATGTGCCTAGGGCCTGCCAACCTCCTGAGCGTGCCTTATTCGGGCTATTCGCGATCCATGATGACCCGCTGCCATTTGCGGCAGCAACACACGCTGCCGACACAGGTGTTGCCGATGAGCGTGTGTGGCTCCGGGTCGATCCCGTGCACCTCGCGCTCGGACCGCAGCAGGCATTCCTCACTGATCCTGCGGTTCTTGGGTTGTCCTGCGCCGAGGCCGATGCGCTCGGCGGGCTGCTTGCGCCTTTGTTCACAGATCACGGCTACGTCCTTGAGATACCGAAACCTGGGCGCTGGTATGTCTGTCTTGAGTCTGAGGATACGATCCGGACAACACCACTGAGTTCGGCCCTTGGGTGCGATGTTGCCTCGCTCCTTCCGAGTGGACCGCGCCGCACAGCGTGGCACCGTCTGGTCACCGAGGCGCAGATGCTGCTGCATGTATCAGAAGTAAATCAGGTACGCGAGGATCAAGGTCTGCCGGTGGTGAATAGCTTATGGCTTTGGGGCGAGGGGCGGCTTAAGCAGCCCTCTGTATCCTGGTCTTGCATACTCGCTGATGATCTTCTGATCGAGGGACTTGCGCGTGCAAGCAACTGCGTCCCGGGCCCAGTTCCAGACCATGCCGCTGAAGTGCTTGCGCACGATGTGCGCGGTCGCGTTCTGATCGCGCCAAGACCTATCGAGGATTCCGAAGCGCTTAACAGTCGCTGGCTTGCGCCGCTTTTTGCGGCACTACGCGCGAACCGTCTGTCCTCAGTTACGCTCGTCGATGATTTGGCGACGCTTGAGGTCGATACCCGTCAAGCGCGGCGTTGGTGGCGCTTCGCGGGTCGTTATGGCAGCCATTGAGGACGTATCCTCCGTGCGTAGACGGATCGAGCGACGGCCATTGCCAAAGGGGTTAGCACCCAGCGCGCCACTTATCGACCGGCTATTTGGCGCGCGCGGCGCCGACAGTCATGACACCAGTCTCGGTCTGGAGAGTTTGTGCCCGCCGTCAGCTCTGAAGGATATGGACTGCGCAACCGGGCTCCTGGAGGATGCGCTTGCACGCACGCGCAAAATCATAGTGATCGCCGATTTCGATGTAGATGGGGCTACGAGTTGTGCCCTTGCTGTGCGGGTATTGCGTGCCTGCGGGGCTGATGTCGGCTACATTGTGCCCAATCGCTTCGAGTACGGGTACGGTCTCACGCCAGAGATCGTCGATCTCGCGGTGGCCCATCATCCTGACATACTTATGACCGTGGACCACGGGACGACCAGTGTCGAGGGGGTGGCGCATGCGCGCGCCCTGGGGCTCAAGGTTCTCGTCACGGACCACCACCTCTGTGGCGGGGTCCTGCCGGACGCCAATGCCCTGGTAAACCCGAACCAGCCTGGGGACACATCAGGCGCGACGACGCTTGCCGGGGTGGGCGTCGCGCTTTATGTCATGATTGCATTGCGTGCGCGGCTGCGGGACGCGGGCTGGTTTGCCCTCAAGGGGATCCCGGAGCCCAATCTTGCCAAGGTGATGGATCTTGTTGCGCTTGGAACCGTCGCTGACGTCGTGCCGCTTGACGGAAATAACCGGCTTCTTGTGCGCGAGGGTCTTAAGCGGATCAACCGGGGACAGGCATGCGCGGGGATTGCAGCGCTGCTTCAGGCAGCACGCCGCAACCCAGGTCTGCTCAGTGCCGCAGATCTAGGATTCGCTGTGGCGCCTCGCCTGAACGCGGCAGGCCGTCTCTCGGACATGTCGACGGGTATCGACTGCCTGCTCGCCGATCACTCAGAGGAGGCGGAACGGACGGCGGCCCAGCTCGATGCCCTGAATCTGGAGCGTCGCGCGATCGAGGAGCGCATGACTGTCGAAGCGCTCGCGCTTCTTGACAGGTTTGAGGACCGCGGCGGGGAAGCGTTGCCCTGGGGGCTTTGCATCTTCGATGAGACCTGGCACCAAGGGGTTATTGGCATACTCGCGGGTCGCCTCAAGGAACGATTTCATCGGCCCGTTATCGCCTTCGCTGATGTCGGGCAGGGTGTTTTGAAGGGTTCGGGGCGGTCCATTCCGGGGCTTCATCTGCGCGATGTTCTCCAAGAAATGTCGGCGGCGCAGCCGGCGTTACTCGATCGCTTTGGCGGCCATGCCATGGCAGTGGGCTTGACGCTCGCGCGGGGTCATCTTGATGAGTTTGGGACACTTTTTGATGCCCAGGTTCGGAAGTGGCTCACGGTTACCGATCTAGAGCGCGTGTTGTGGACCGATGGCAGCCTCGCGACGGCACAGTTCACACTCGAAACCGCGGAGCTCCTGCACGCCGCTGGACCTTGGGGTCAGTCGTTTCCGGAGCCGGTGTTCGATAACTGCTTTCAGATCATGGAGCAGCGGGTGGTCGGTTCCCGCCACCTGCGTCTTAAGCTCAGACCGGCTGAAGGCGGGGCTGCGCTTGACGCTATTGCCTTTAACCAGGACCCCTGTCACGAGCGCGAAGTCCGCGCAGTGTTCCGCGTGGACCTTAACGAATATCAAGGTGCGCGCCGGTTGCAGCTTGTGGTCGAACACCTGGAGCCCGCTTCGCCCGCTTCAGTGGAATGCCGTATCATGCCGGCATGAAGACATTGGAAGATCTCGTCGGGAACACCCCGTTGGTACGCCTGCAGCGGCTTCCCGGCAGGACGTCCAACCGGGTGCTCGTCAAACTTGAGGGAAACAATCCTGCGGGCTCGGTCAAAGACCGCCCGGCGCTGAACATGATCCGCAAGGCCGAAGAGCGTGCGGTGATCGCACCAGGTGACACCCTGATTGAGGCGACCAGCGGAAATACCGGCATCGCGCTCGCGATGGTGGCGGCGGTCAAGGGGTATCGTCTGACGCTCGTCATGCCAGAGCACATGAGTGTCGAGCGGCAAGTAGTGATGCGCGCGTTCGGCGCCGAGATTGTGCTAACTCCACGTGCCGGTAGCATGGAACGGGCCATCGACACCGCTCGTGCCCTGGAGGCGGAGGGTCGCGGGCATATCCTCGATCAGTTTTCCAATCCGGACAATCCGGGCGCGCATTATGAGAGCACTGGACCTGAGATCTGGCGTGACACCGCTGGTACGGTGACGCACTTTGTCAGTTCGATGGGGACCACTGGCACCATTATGGGTACTGGTCGTTACCTGAAGGAGTGCAATGCCGCAGTCCAGATCGTAGGAGTGCAGCCAACTGAGGGATCCTCGATCCCGGGGATACGGCGCTGGCCCAAGGAGTATCTGCCGAAGATCTACGAGCCGGCACGGGTGGATCGGATCGTCGATGTTTCCCAGGCAGAGGCCGAGGACATGACCCGGAGGCTCGCGGCCGAGGAGGGCATCTTCTGTGGTGTATCGTCCGGCGGCGCGGTGAGCGCCGCACTGCGCATTGCGCGGGAGATTGAGGATGCGACCCTGGTTGTAATCATCTGTGATCGGGGCGACCGCTATCTCTCGAGCGGAGTCTTTCCGGATTAGCCCATGTTCGGCACTGTGCTCACCTTTGATATTGAGACCGTCCCCGACGTGGCCGCCGGACGGCGGCTGTACGGGCTGAACGGCCTCGGCGACGAAGATGTCGCGAAGGCCATGTTTCATAAGCGCCGTGAAGAGAACGGTAGCGAGTTTCTGAGGCACCCGCTGCAGCGGGTCGTCGCCATATCGGTACTTCTGAGACACCGCGACGAGATCAAGATCTGGTCGCTCGGCGAGATCGATTCGGATGAAGCGGTGATCATCCGCCGGTTCTTTGACGGGATCGAACGGTTTTCGCCGACACTGGTTTCATGGAACGGTAGTGGATTCGATCTGCCAGTACTCCACTACCGGTCGCTATTGCATGGCGTCCCCGCGCCCCGATACTGGGATACCGGGGACGGAAGCAAGGAATTCCGCTGGAACAACTATGTGAACCGCTACCACAGTCGGCACACCGATCTCATGGACGTGCTGTCCGGATACCAGGCTCGTGCGTGCGCGCCTTTGCACGATATCTCGGTGCTGCTTGGTCTTCCTGGCAAGCTCGACATGGATGGCGGGGACGTCTGGGGGCGGTACTGTGCTGGCCGCTTGGCGGAAATCCGCGATTATTGCGAGACCGATGTCGTGAACACGTATCTCGTTTATACCCGTTATGAACTGATCCGCGGGAATCTCACCGAGAAAGAGTGGGCAGAGGAGCAGGCACTAGTGAGACGCACAATTGGACAGGATGCAAAAGCGCACCCGCACTGGCAGCGCTTTCTTGATGCTTGGCCGGAAAAGGGCTCTGGGGTATGACGGCTGCGCTGAAATCCGGCGACCTCGACGTTGCACGCATGGAATCGCTGACACATGAAGGACTTGCTGTAGCCCATGTCGACGGCAAGGCCGTGTTCATCCATGGGTCACTCCCCGGGGAAACCGTGCGTTTCCGCTATCACAAGAAGCGCCGAAGATATGATGTCGGCGTCGTGACAGAAATCTTGGATCCGTCCGCTGATCGGGTGACGCCGCCTTGCCTGCATTTTGGGGAGTGTGGTGGTTGTAGTCTGCAGCACCTTGAGCCTACCGCTCAAGTGGCCGCCAAGCAGGCAATATTGGTCGAGACGCTGCAACGGATCGGCCATGTCGTGCCTGAGATGATGGCGGCCCCGGTTACAGGTCCTGCCTGGCATTACCGCCGACGCGCGCGTCTTGGTGCACGGCTTGTGCCAAAAAAGGGTGGGGTGATTGTTGGGTTCCGGGAGCGGCAGAGCTCATACATCGCCCCGCTTCAGAGCTGCATCATCCTGGACGCGCGCGTCGGCAGCCTGATCCCGGCAATCCGTGATCTGATCGCTGGACTGTCGTGCCCGGACCGGGTACCGCAGATCGAGGTAGCGGCGGGGGATAGCGTGATGGCGCTCGTGTTTCGGCACATCTCCCCACTTACCGACGATGACCTAAGCGCGTTTCGCCGTTTTGGCACAACGTACGGGATCAGTGTCTATCTTCAGCCTGCTGGACCGGCTTCAGTGTACCCCATCCATTCGCACGACACGCCAGCGCTTGAGTACGCTGTCGATACTGATCTGATGCTTCAATTCAGCCCTACGGATTTCGTGCAGATCAATGCCTCTGTTAATGCCCAGATGATCAGCCGTGCCATTGATCTTCTCGCGGTCAACGGTGAGGATCGTATCCTCGACTTCTTCTGTGGTCTTGGCAATTTCTCCCTGCCGCTTGCGCGGCGTGCGCGACACGTCGCGGGCGTCGAGGGCAGTGATGTGTTGGTATTGCAAGCGCAAGAAAATGCGCGGCGCAACGGAATCAGAAACGCGGAGTTTTTCCGCGAAGATCTTTATGTGGCTGCCTCCGCGCGCACCACCCCCTGCTGGTGGAATGATGGTTTCAACAAGGCATTGCTCGACCCTCCAAGGAGTGGTGCAATGGAGCTGATAAAGACCTTTGATCCCGAGGTGATCCGCAGCATCCTCTACGTTTCATGCTACCCGGCGACGCTGGCGCGTGACGCGGAATATTTGGTACACGTCCAAGGCTATCGTCCGGAAATCGGCGGTGTGTTGGATATGTTTCCACACACGAGCCACGTCGAATCATACGTGCTATTCCAGCGGCCCTGAATGCGTATCCAGGTCAATGTCACGCGCCAGATGTTGATGCTCACCGATTCCACCGGAAGGATCCGCATGCAGACGCAGATTTCCACTGCCCGAAAGGGTGTGGGCGAGGCATACGGCAGCGAGCGTACCCCGCGGGGCCGCCACATCATTCGCGCGAAGATCGGGGTTGGTGTTCCCCTGAACGGGGTATTCATCGGCCGTCGCTTTTCCGGGGAGATCTATTCTCCCGCGTTGCGCGCGCTGCATCCGCAGCGGGACTGGATACTTACGCGAATCCTGTGGCTGAGCGGCTGCGAGATCGGACGAAACCGTCTCGGGACGGTCGACACGATGCGGCGCTATATATATATTCATGGCTGCCCGGACGATGACGCGATGGGGGTACCCGGCTCACGCGGTTGTGTCAAGATGCGCAATGACGAAATCGTGCGCCTGTTCGATTTGGTCGATGCCGGGAGCCCGGTAGATATCCTCGCGGAGGACTGATGGATCTCGGTATCTTGATGCTGGACCTCGCGGGCGTTTCCCTGTCAATGGAAGATCGTGAGCGTCTAAAACACCCAGCTGTCGGGGGAGTCATCCTGTTTTCACGCAACTTCGAGGCCCCGGGTCAGCTCGCTGCTTTCGTGGCCGCGATCCATGCGCTGCGTAACCCGCCACTGCTTGTGGCTGTCGATCATGAAGGGGGTCGGGTCCAGAGGTTCAGGGAGGGATTCACGCTGGTGCCTGCGGCCGGGCGGATTGGTCGCGGCTATGATGAATCGCCTAGCGAAGCCTGTGTAGCTGCCAAAATCGCGGGCTGGGTAATGGCCTCCGAGCTGCGCTCAATCGGGGTAGATTTCAGTTTTGCGCCGGTTCTGGATCTCGATCTTGGCGTGAGCAAGGTGATCGGTGACCGCTCATTCCACCGAGAACCGCAGGCGGTCATGGCGCTTGCCAAGGCTTACATAGAGGGTATGAACCGTGCTGGAATGGCCGCGACCGGAAAACATTTCCCGGGCCATGGAAGTGTCACTGCGGATTCCCACGTCGCGGTGCCGGTGGACGATCGCCCTCTCGCCGAGGTGCGCGCGCGCGATCTCGTACCCTTTGCAGGTCTTGGACGCTGTTTAGGAGGAATTATGCCGGCACATGTGGTTTACTCGGCCTGCGACCCGCTGCCGGCGGGGTTCTCGCCTTTTTGGCTGGGCGAGGTGCTGCGGAAAGAGATCGGTTTCCAAGGCGCGATCTTTAGTGATGACTTGTCAATGGCGGGGGCGGGTGTGCTTGGCGGGATGCGCGAGCGTGCCGAGGCGGCGGTCGCAGCCGGTTGCGACATGATTCTTGTGTGCAATGATGTCAACGGTGCTGACCAGGTGCTGGATTCGATGCGTGTGGGCCGATCTTCTGAACGGCAACGTCGGCTCTCCGCGATGCGAGGCCGCGCGGTTGGGCCGGAAAATCTTGCTGATGAGCCGGAGTATACCGAGGCGCGAAGGGTGCTTGCGCGCATCGCGTAGCGTGAGTGGGATAACTGTGCTATTTGTAGCTGATAGAGTAGTTTGGAATGCGGAGGGTTAAGTTGTTTCAGCCTTCAAAGAAATTGAAGCTCGAAAGCTTCAATAACCTGACCAAGACGTTGAGCTTCAATATCTACGACATTTGCTACGCCAAGAGCGGCGAGGCACGCAAGGAATATATCCGGTACATTGATGAGGCGTACAATTCGGCGCGCCTGACCGATATCCTGCGCGAGGTTACGAGCATCATCGGGGCCAATGTCCTCAACATCGCAAGTCAGGACTATGACCCAGAAGGGGCAAGCGTCACGATGCTGATCTCGGAAATGCCAATCCAGGAAGAACCCCTGAATCCGGAGGCGCCAGGACCCCTGCCCATGGTGCGGGCCGTTATCGGCCATCTCGACAAGAGTCATATCACGGTTCACACCTATCCCGAAAGCCATCCGGACAACGGTATTAGCACCTTTCGCGCTGACATCGATGTTTCGACCTGCGGCAAGATCTCGCCGCTACGGGCATTGAACTACCTCATTCATACGCTCGAGTCCGATATCGTCACGATTGACTACCGGGTCCGGGGTTTCACGCGGGACGTGAAGGGTGTCAAGCACTATATAGACCACAAGATCAACTCCATACAGAACTTCATGGATAAGGCAACGCTCGGCCGGTACCAGGCGATCGATGTCAATGTTTATCAGGAGAACATTTTTCACACCAAGATGATGCTGAAGGATTTCAACCTGACAAATTATCTCTTTGGGGTCACAGAGGAAGATCTTGATCCGGCGGAAAAGAAACTCGTTCGCCAGCGTTTGGAGCGGGAGATTGCCGAGATCTTCTGCGGGAATAACCTGTCGCACTAAGCGTGGCTTATTGTCTCTGGGTTCAGGGTTTTTACACAAACCGCCAGTACAGTTATATATTTATAATCAATTTTATAAAGCTTTAAACTGATATCATTTCGACGCGAAATTCCTTATTGAGCCTAGCTGGATCCCGAAGGTGTCGGAGTCCGTCGTGATCCGGCGTAGCATGTGAGCGCCAATCCACGCGGATAGTTTACATAATGAAACCTTTTCATCCCGGGTGTCGCGCCTGCCCCCGTATTGTCCGTCATCTCGAATGTGTGCGGCGCCGCCACCCGGATTATCATTGCGCGCCGGTACCTGCATTTGGTGATCGTTGCGGGCGGCTCTGGATCGTTGGGCTTGCGCCTGGTCTGCACGGCGCGAACGCGACCGGGCGGCCCTTCACCGGTGATTTCGCCGGTCAGCTTCTGTATCAGACCCTGCATGAATCCGGTTATGCGAGCGCACCGTCTTCGTTGGCGCGCGACGATGGGCTTGTCCTCCGCGACTGCTACATCACAAATGCGGTAAAATGCCTTCCTCCAGAAAACCGGCCGCTCGGCGAGGAGATACGCCGCTGTAACCGCTATCTTGAAGCCGAGCTTGGCTTGCGTCTGTCGGGGACCGTGATCCTTGCCCTCGGGCGCGTTGCTCATGGAGCGGTAGTAAGGGCTCTTGGGTTGCGGGCGGGGCTGTATCCTTTTGGCCATGGTACGAAATACTGCCTCGGGTCATCCGGCTGGCTGGTCGACTCATACCATTGCAGCCGTTATAACCAGCATACCAAACGGCTCATACCTGACATGTTCAGGCGGGTGATTGAGGAAGCTCAGCTCTTATGTTTCAAGGCTACCGGGAATTCCTGAAGGGGTTGTCCTGTTCGTCTGGCGTGTACTGTATGCTGGATGAACATGGTAACGTTCTTTACGTCGGCAAGGCGCGGAATCTGCGCCGCCGGGTGGGAAGCTATTTCCGTAAGACGAGCCTTAACTCGAAGGCTGAGGTGTTGATGGCCGCGGTGGCCCGTATCGAGACGACGGTCACGCACACAGAAAACGAAGCCCTGCTGCTTGAGCACAACCTGATCAAAACGCTGAAGCCGCGTTATAACGTGCTGCTGCGCGACGATAAGAGCTACCCATACATCTATCTGTCTTCCGATCAAGAGTTTCCGCGGCTCGGATTTTATCGGGGGGCGAGGAACGCCCCAGGACGTTATTTCGGTCCGTTCCCAAGCAGCGTCGCAGTGCGAGAGAGCTTGAGCTTGATGCACAAGGTGTTTCTGTTACGCAATTGCGAAGATAGCGTGTTCCGTAACCGTTCGCGTCCTTGTTTGCAATACCAAATCCGGCGCTGTTCGGCGCCGTGTGTCGGTTACATCTCGCAGACAGCTTACTGGGAAGATGTACGTTACGCAGTCATGTTCCTCGAGGGGAAGAACTCGTCTGTTGTCGATGGGCTCGTAAGCACGATGGAGTCGGCTGCGTCCCGCCTCGATTATGAGCGGGCAGCTGCCGCGCGGGATCGGATCGCCATGCTTCGCCAGATACAGGAGCGGCAGTATGTGAACGCCGAAGAAGGTGAGGCTGATGTGCTCGCCGTCGCATGCCATTCTGGACTCGTCTGCGTCGAGATGATGTGTATCCGGGGTGGCCGTAACCTAGGGAGCAAGGCTTTTTTCCCAAGCATCGGACTTGAGTACGCCCCAGACGAGATACTCGCCCAGTTTGTTGCCCGGCACTATCTCGAGTATTCGCCACCCGAGCGGATTTACCTCGACCGACACATCGAGGGTCAGGTTGTGCTGGAGGAGGTGCTTTCCGGCCAGTCCGGAAGAAAGATTGCCATCTCCGTGCCTGCGCGTGGCCACAGGCAGCACTGGGTGAAGATGGCTTCCGTGAATGCCGAAGATGAGCTCAGGCGGCGTCTTGCCGCGCACGCAACGTTACAGGACCGGTTCGAGGCGCTCACCCAGGCGCTCGCGCTTGCGTCGCCCGCGCAACGTATCGAGTGTTTCGATATTAGCCATACGCAGGGAGAAGCGACAGTCGCATCGAACGTCTGTTTTGACCGGTCTGGACCTATCAAGAGTGATTACCGGCGATACAATATCGAAGGGACCCATGGCGACGATTACGAGGCGTTGCGCCAGGCCGTGCGGCGGCGTTACCTGCGAGCAAAGACAGAGCCTGCCAAGCGCCCGGATGTCGTGCTGATCGACGGGGGTCGGGGACAGCTGAACGCGGCGGTTGAGGCTGCTGGCGCGGTCGACGCCGGTGACCTTTTCTTTATCGGAGTGGCTAAAGGCCCGGAGCGTCGCCCAGGCGAGGAGGAGCTGATTCTGCTAAACCGGGATGAGCCGCTCAAATTACCTGCTAACTCGCTTGCGCTGCACCTGATCCAGAACGTGCGCGACGAGGCGCATAGGTTCGCCATTACCAGTCACCGCAGGCGACGCGGAAAGCAAAGGATCACCTCGGTGCTGGAACGTGTTCCTGGGGTCGGACAAAAGCGGCGACAGGCGTTGCTGAGACATCTCGGCGGTCTTCGGCTTGTAGCCCGGGCACGCATCGAGGATCTTGCGAAAGTACCAGGTATCAGTGCGGACCTCGCAAGGCGGATCTATGACACCTTTCACGAGGGGGGCTCATGAAAGTCTTCTTCAATGCACCTAATTCTCTGACATTGCTCCGTCTCGTGTTGATACCGGTGTTCGTGCTGATCTATTACTCGTCTTGGCGCTGGTCCAATTTGCTGACAACGCTCGTGTTTTTGCTCGCGGCGCTGACCGACTGGCTGGATGGTTATCTTGCCCGGAGGCTTAATCAGTCCTCCGCTTTCGGGGCTTTTCTGGATCCGGTGGTCGATAAGCTCATGGTGGCTGCGGCACTGATCTTATTGCTTGGCACGCCGCACCTTGCAGAACATTCGTTGAGCGGCCGGTTTTTCGGGGTGGTGGTGCTTATTATTATTGGCCGCGAGATCACGGTTTCCGCGTTGCGCGAATGGATGGCGGAGCTTGGCCGAAGGTCTAGTGTTGCGGTGTCGTTCATGGGTAAGATCAAGACTACGGCTCAGATGGTCGCGATCCCTTTCATGTTGTACCGGCGCCCTATCGGGCACGTGCAGGTATTCATGGTTGGCGAGCTGCTACTTTATTTGGCTGCCGCTCTCACGCTCTGGTCTATGGGAATCTACCTCAGGGCGGCATGGCCCCATCTCACCCATGAATAAAATAAGAGGACTCGATGAGTCTCTCCCCACCTGAGTTCCCATAATGGTGCGGGGGTCACGGATGTTTTTATACGCTGTTTTTTTAAGGATTTGCCACGTGGTAGACCCAGACAGATCCATGGAAGAAGGTAGCGCCACGTGGGGCTTGCGACGAGGCAATCGCGGCCGCCATCGGACGGACCCCTATTTTTTTAAAAGGGGAGGTTTGAAAGTAGTCCGGCCAGGTTTAGAATGGGCGGCTTCTGCGGGAATAGCTCAGTGGTAGAGCACAACCTTGCCAAGGTTGGGGTCGCGAGTTCGAATCTCGTTTCCCGCTCCAGTTTCGAGGGGAAGGCGAAGCTTCCCCTTTTTTATTGGCTGGGTAGCAGAATGGTTATGCAGCGGCCTGCAAAGCCGTGTATGCCGGTTCGATTCCGGCCCCAGCCTCCACTTTTAATCATATAAAACAACGATATAAAAAACACCGCTTTCATTCGCCGCAGATGTAAAGTAGCCTAGAACAGCCACATGACACCTGACGCGGGTGTCAAAGTCACCCAACCCTATGAACTCCTCGAACAGCTCCTGGCCGAGGAGCGGCAGCTGCGCGAGGGCCGGCGCATCAAGATGGCCCTCCTGACGGCGCGTCTCACGGTGCTGAAGACGCTCGAGAGCTTCGACTTCCGGTTCCAGCCCTCGCTCGACCGCCACCGCATCCTCGCGCTCGCGAGCCTCGCCTTCATCGAGCGGCGCGAGGTGGTGCATTTCCTGGGGCCGCCGGGCACCGGCAAGTCGCACCTTGCCCTCGCGCTCGGCCTGGAGGCCGTCAGGGCCGGCAAGAGCGTCTATTTCACCCCGCTCGCCGACCTCGTGGGCGCGCTCGCCAAGGCCGAACGCGAGGGACAGCTCAGGGAGCGCATCCGCTTCTACACGTGCAACGCGCTGCTCATCATCGACGAGATCGGCTACCTGCCGCTCGCCCCGCGCAGCGCGAACCTGTTCTTCCAGCTCGTCAACGCCCGCTACGAGCGTGGTGCCCTGATCCTCACCAGCAACCGCGGCTTCGGCGAATGGGCGGAGATCTTCGGCGACCCCGTGGTGGCCGCGGCGCTGCTCGACCGGCTGCTGCACCACGCCATCGTGATTGCCATCGAGGGGGCCTCCTACCGGCTGCGCGAGCACGCCGCGCTCGTGCCCGAGCCGCTGCGCTCGGTCACCCGGCCCGTGCGGGAACCTCCTCGGGAGCCCCGCCGGCGGGGTCGCCCCCCGAAATCCGCACCGCCCGCGGAGACGCCGGAGTGACGCTTTCGGGGCTGGAAACCCCCGGTTTAGGGGGATACTGGGATAGCGGGTACCCCCCGATCGCCGCGCCTCGGGCTTCTCCGGCGGTCGCCGGAAACGGAATCACGGCCAAACCCCGTCCTCCGCCGCTTCGGCGGCCAACCCGGCGACGGTTAGAACCCTCCATGAACCGCGCCTCAAAAGACGGTCCCCTGGGGAAATTTACTGTGCCACAAGTAGGGAAATTAATTTCGGCGTTGACAAGGCGTTACGGCGGCTGCTTCAAGGGGAACTGGATGCCCTGAGACAACAGGCCGAGCGGCTGGCGGATGACTACTGGACCTGGCGCATCCATGAGGACAAGCGCCGCCCGGCCCGGGAACGGAGCCACCTGGGGCTCCGGGTACGGGCCACGGCCTCGGGCTCGTTCTCCGCCGAGTGGTATGCCTTCGAGTGGAAGGCCACCCGGGACGGCAACAAGCAACGTTTCCGGGGGATGAAGAAGGGGACCGGGGAGACCTACCCCGACCGGGTCCTGGTGGCCCAGGCCCGGGCGTGGGAGTGGGAGCGCGTGCGCCTGACCGAGGCCGCCCTCGCCGACCTTCGGCGGCGCGCCAAGATCCTCGGGAAGCTCAGATTCCAGGCCGCGCGTTACGCACCGCGGGGACCGGAATCGGCAGCGGGTAGGGCGCCGGCCGACGGGCCCGGTACCCGAGCTGCTGGGTTATCACCATATGGGCCATAACGACATGTTACCCATGGGAGATTTTCAGGTCCAAAAAAACCGAACAATATGGAAAAAAACCGGTGCGGAGAAAACGACGGAGTCAAGTCGGTCGAGTGCTCCGCCGTGGCCCTCGATCATTGAGCCCCAATCCTTCGCGCCAAGACTACGTTTGACCGCCGAAAGCACTAAACCGCCGAAAAACCCCATGACGACGATGATCGCTGCAATGAGCCCAGCCTGCCACGGGCGAAATGGGGTGGCCCACCATAGGCTGGCGCCCAGAGCCGTGGCCGATAATGCGCCGCCGATGAAGCCCTCGACGGTTTTCGACGGGCTGAGGGTTGGCGCGATCTTGATCTTGCCAAACATCTTACCAAAGACATACTGCAGCACGTCGCTGACCTGAACCACAAAGATGAGGAAGAAAAGCAGCAACGCATTCCCACCCGGGGCTGAAGGGATTTTGAGCATAAGCAACGCCGGTGCGTAGCTGACGCAGTACACCGTGATCATCAAGGCCCACTGGATTTTGGAAGCGCGTTCCAGAAAAGATTGCGTGTCTCCCGCTATTGTGGAAAGCATCGGCAGCAGCAGGAACCCATAGACCGGAATAAGAATGACAAACAGGCCATACCAGTGGGAGCCGATGAGCAGGTATTGCAGGGGCAGCATGACGTAAAAGGTGGCAACCAGCGCGGCGTGATCGCCCGCCTTTGTCGGGGTCAGCGAGATGAACTCTCGCAAGGCAAAAAACGATGCAACGGCGAACAGCGCCAGCGTGACATACTGTCCAAAGGCGAAGGCCAATCCCAGGATTCCAACCATCCACCACCATGCTCGGATGCGTGCGTTCAGGTTATCGACCACGGCCGAACGCTGCGTACCATATCTGCGATTCAAGGCGTAACCAATCCCGGATGCAAAAGTCAGCAGAAGCACAAGGCCGGCAAAAAGCCAGACCATGATGACAGCCGGAGGCATCCGTAAAGAGAGGTGCATGAGGGCTTAGCCGCGTGAATTAAGTGCCATGACTGTGCTGCGGGCGCGGGCGAGAAAGTCATCTTTGGCTTCCCCTGGCTCCAGGAGGAAGGGTTTTCCGAACCGTGCCGTGCAAATCAATGGAACAGGAAGCCAGCTTCCCTTCGGAAGGCTTCGTCTCGTGTTGTCGAGGTAAACCGGGACGATGCTGACGTTTGGCGCCTGTTGCGCAAGGTGGTAAAGGCCCGCCTTGAACGGGCCTGGAATGTCACTGCTTCCGCGAGTGCCTTCTGGAAACAAGATCAATGAGGACCCCGCACGCAAGGCATCTTGTGCCGGCTTGAGAACACGCGTTTTGGGAGTGCCGCCGGATCGGTCGATGAGGACAGCACGTAAGCCGCGTAGCGAGATGTGTCTACGCAGGTGAGTTGCACCCCAGTAGTCGAGCGCGGCAACGGGGCGGGTTTGTGCGCGCAGATAAGCTGGCAAACAGGCCCAAAGGGTCAAAGTGTCGACATGGCTGGTGTGGTTGGCGATAAAAATGCGTGGAGCATTCCCAAAGTCCGGAAGTCCTCGGTCCTCTCGCGCGGCGAATTTCGGCAACGCGGCAAAGAGTACCTTCACTGCGACCATCAGTGCGGCCGCTGTCATGGTACTTGCGCGGACCGTGCTCGGATCCACAGACTCGGCGCCGGCCTGTTCAGTCATGGCGCAAACGTAAGCCATTTGAGATGGCAATGGTTCTTGTGGCGCAGGTCGCGGCACTACCGGTGATCAGGACCCACAGCGCTCCGATAAGGGACCACGTGGAGGCGCCCGTCCATGCCATCTCGATTGCTCCAAGAACACATCCTGCGGCAGCGACCCACATGCGCTGCTGTTTGGCCAGGGGGCCTCGAAAGTCCTGTGCCAACCCTAGCGATCCACCCAGCATGCGCACATAAGCCGTTCCAACCGCGAGAAGCGCTGCTGCCCAGCCAAGGGAGGGCCAGCCAGAGGTAATGCCCAGGGCGACCATGACCAATGCATCGGACAGGCGATCGGGGATATCGTTATACAGCGCACCAAGCGGAGAGTGCCTGCCACCTTCTACCGCGACCATGCCATCGAGCAGATTGCAGACCAGCCGAACCGGAATCAGGGCAGCACAGAGCACAAGTGACCAAGGAGCGGGGTGCGCGATGATCGCAGTCGACCCTATCGCAGCAGCGACGACGCTGATGATGGAGATCTGGTTGGGCGTGATGGGCGTTTTGAGCGCCACCTGAGCCAGGTGCTGAGCCCAACCGCTTGAGCGCACAGCGATCGGGCGCCGGTTAATATTTTGTGCCTGATTCATTCCGGTCTGGACAGTGAGTGGCTCAGAGAAATAGGGGTGGCGACGCACCTCAGCATAGCTGGCTCAATGGCGCTGTCAACGGTAAATAAAATTGGCTATGTGCAAAAACTGGTTGGAAACCGGCGGTTTTTGAGGTTAATGCGCCTGCTGCCGCAAGGTGGCGAAAGTTGGAATTGGGAGACCGAAGGCGACCGTATCCAGAAGGCCTCTTGGTTGGGATGGAGTGGGTGTCCGGTTTACGGAACCATCGCCTACCACCGCTCCCGGCCAAAAAACTGTTGGTCGAGGATGCCCGTTGAAGGGCCGGGACAGACTGATTGCAGTCATTCAGCAGCGGAAAGTAAATGACATCATCCAGCCCCAAACGGACGGTCGCCGAGACCCAGACCAGATTTTTAACCGACAAAGTTGGACAGCGTTGGGCTTGTTCACCGAGCCGTCCGAAAGCCATAACCAACCTTCGTGCATGTGGATGCTCATAGCACTGTCTGTGTCGATACCAAATTGATCAGCACGCTGACGAACGCGTGATCGAGCAGCCGCGCCCTGCAGCGTTCGTCGGCCTGCCGCTGCTTGATCAACGCAGTATCGGCACGCACATACCAGACTGGTCCCGAGCCCGGAGAGTTGCGCACGCCTTGGACTGCGAAGTTTGATCACGTACAATGACGGCATATTTTAAATATGACATCATAGATGAATGTTACACTAACCCCCGAGCAGGTTAAGGCCGCCAGGGCCTTATTGGCGTGGTCGCAGCAGGAGTTGGCGACCGATGCGCGGGTCGCGACATCAACTGTAGCTGACTTCGAGCGCGGCGCGCGGATCCCGATAGCGAACAACGCCCAAGCGATCCGGGAATCGCTCGAGGTAAGAGGTCTGCAATTCATCGCAGGCGGAGTGGTGGAAAAGGCGATGCTACCACCGCCCCCAAGTCCGCATCCGGGTTCCTTGGTCCGGTGGGTCAACGCCACACACCTTTCCCAGTGGGGCGAGCGCCATGATGGCCAGAGTGGGATGCCAGAACTTCTGCGGCGCCTGATCTATGCGGCGCATGGCCCAGCCGCCTCCGTCCATTTTCCGTCTGACGAAAGCGTTCAATATCCCGGATGGGACGGCGTTTGCACTGTGACTGCGGGGTCCGAATTCGTACCGGACGGTGACTCGGTGTGGGAAATTGGCGCTCAGCGAACATCGATCCGCACGAAGGCGGGCAGGGATTTCGCCAAACGGACTGAGGACCCAATGGGTCGCGATCGCGGCAATACCGCGTTCGTTTTCGTCACGCCACAACGTTTCGTCGGTAAGGAGCTGAAAATATGAGCCGGTTACGTACACCGCTACAGTAATCGCCATGTTTACAAGGACGACGACGCTGCTCCCACGTTCCCGCGATCCACGGCTTGGCAAATCGTTCGTGCGGGCTCGCCACAAAACCCCGCCTGCAGCCGATCTGCAGAACGGACAGCACATGGGCAGCAGCGCGGCTCAGTATCGGGGTGCGATTCCCTCAGGGGGCCAGCGAAGGATGGTAGGTCGCACGTTCC
>JAJYDT010000038.1 GCA_021777335.1 Pseudomonadota bacterium
GGCAATCTTGATGCCCGCCCACCAAGCCTCATGGGAAAGACCCTGCGGTGCTGTGCGGTGGCGCAGTTCATCCCAATGAAAATACCGGCCCGCGACCAGGGGGCCAAGCTGGAGGCCCAGCACCCGGGGCAATTCCTTCGGCCCGATCCTGGGCAATAGCGCTGACAAGGGTGGTGGTGCCAAGGGGTTTTTCATGCTGATTCCGGACCTGCTAGTTCTGTCATGATTAGCACCATATTGGCAGTATAGTCTAAAACTGCTAATTGTTGTAAAACTAGCAGTACATTAGCTGGTCTTGGCGCGCTCATCACAACAATATGCTAACACCGCAGTGAGGCTTGCTCGCTCGAATGACATTTGGCGTGGTCTATTCGAGCAGATGGATCGTCCAATTGATTTTTCTTCTCGCATTGGTAAACAAGTTAGCTTCCTACGCCGCCCACCGCGAAACATCTTAGCCGACAGGCTGGCGCTTGTTCTGCCACGGTCCCTCGTTGTTCTGATCGAAGACGAAGCAAGCGCCTTATTCGCTAAAGCATTGCTCGAGTCCGGTAACTCTAAGTATGTTTTTCACTGCGGCATATTTGTTGCCGGCGGAGAGAGAGCGAGATTTCAAGGGTACTGGACATCGTGCGGCCTCGAGTTCCGACCACCGTAACCAGTGGACTCAAAGTCGTGGGCACAACTTTGTGCCACAGCCAAATCTGTCACAACAGAAAATCAACGTCTTTCGTCAGTCACAAGGAGTCGGCAAGCGTCGCAAGTGACTGGTATGGTTAAGATTGCGATTTAACTGGTCCGACTTTTAACCAGTTGGTCGCAAGTTCGAATCTTGCACGGCCCACCAGTAAATCAATAACTTATAGAAACTCCTAGCCATCATCGCTCCCCATTCTTGGGACAATCGAATCTCAAGGGGAGCAACATGGCGACCTTCGTCTCGCGCAAGGGGCCTAACGGCAGGCGTGTCTGGCAGGCCAAAATCCGCCGGCGCGGGTATCCTCGGCAATCCGGGCTTCCAATCCGCGAGCGATCGGTGAGTCCGATTTGCTACAACGTGTCACAGTGCGCAGGCATGAAGACGGTAAGAAGTCATCCAGGCGAATCGTGGATTTGATTGTAATCGGAATGACACAGTATTATCTTGTAAGAATCCAACCGCTAAATGGAGCAGGATATGCCATCAAGGAAGACGGTTCGGTTCTGGAACGCGGTAGCACCTCTAGCTAGTTGTAGCCATAACTCCTGGGCGGCGGCACGAAGCACCTCGTGGTTACCTTCGTGGGCGGAAGCGTATGCCATGAAACGTCCTGCGGCATCGAAAAACAAGTGGAGAAATCCGCTTGAGTGCCAAGCCTCAATCCTCCAACCTTGCAGATCTTTCAGATTGCGGCGCCTTCGAAAGGAATCGCATTGGCCAAGCACCGCGACTACTGTTTCTAGATGGGTCCGCGGCTGCTTTATTATCCCAAGTTCCATGGAAATTGGCGCAGAGGCTAAGTGTTTCCATTCGATCCAAGCCAGCCGATGGTGGGGGAGTTGTAGCCGTGGGGCAGAGTCGGTTGGGGTGGCGGGGCTGAGGCTGAGGCCGATCGGGGAGAAGCCACGGACAGTGGGTTGGTGCTTGCAGAAGTAACGGGAGCCGCGGTTTCGAGAGTGATGCACGGGAAGTGTGAGCTCAAAGGGATGGTCCATGACGACCGCTACGCCGAGTACTTGGTTCATCAATAATAATTTGGTCTGGGGTGCCGGTACAGATATGGCGACACGCCCCGGCTCACCATGGGACTCGAATTGCACGGTGACCCCACTCATTGGTGGATACGCCGCCATGTGCTCAATTCGTGATTCGCTCGAGGCGGCGATTAGTGAGGCACCAAATTTGCCTGCCGGTAATCGGGGCTACATCTACGTCACCGCATGGCGCATGGACGCGCTTCGCGACCTCTCTGACGACAATGTTTGGAAGACCAGTGCATGGAAAACCACACAATCGGCAAATCTAGATCAGACGATTGCCGGTCTGTTGATCAGGCTTGTCAACGCGGGTGTGCAACTCCGCATATTGCTATGGCTGCCAAATTGGATTGAGCGGGCCGAGCTTGCTAAGCACGCGGCGGAACACATTTACCTCTCCTCACTGATCTCCTCTGCCAGTGTCCGCGCCATCACCAATAATTCTCAGTTGTTGCCGCAGGGGCAAAAACAACTCGCAATCGTCGCCTTGGATTCCCGGGTGGGAGCTGCCACTGGCACTCATCACCAAAAGATGTGGATCATCCGGGTCGGTCAGACACAAGTTGCCTATTGCGGTGGCGTAGACCCCGCCTTTACGCGGCGCGATGCTCCTTCGACAGCTCTTTTAGCAAGCACACCTCCTGCCTTCAACCTGGGAGATTGGCAATCCGGCACGAAGATGCCGAGTCCCGACAATTCGTTCGGCTCGAATGCCGCTTGGCCGCCAGAGCCCACTGTGTCCTATCCGCAAATCTCCCCCGGCGCCGTGCCCAAACAGCCACTAGATTCGGACTTGCCGTCTGCTGTATATGGTAGCTCTAATCAGGTATGGCACGATCAGGAGTTGAAGCTCGAAGGCGATATCGTTCTCACCTTGGAGAACCAGTTTTGCGAACGGTGGATCGACCCGGTGCCAGATGGTAACGTGTGGGTGTCGTTAGGTGGCCCCGTATATGCAAACTATGGAAAGTCGGGGCAAATATCGAGAGTCAAATTTGATGGCTCGGATGGTATCGCCCTCAACAGCGTTTACGTAAGCGACCAGAGTGCCATCGACAACAACGGCGCGATGAGTCGCTCGAATCTGCCTGGAGTATATCCGGCCGTACAACCAGCGAAACCGCCTGGCAGTTGGACTGCCGGAACCTCGAGTGTGCAGATGTGGCGCACGATTCCGGTCCGGGATCGAGGCAAGTCGCCGACGCGTTTTGCTCCTTCTGCTTCAGATCCTCCGGGACGGAATGGAGAATTTTCGAATCTTGCCGGGATTGCGAACGCCTGCAGTCAGGCGTCCGAGCTGATCTGGATCTTCGACCAGTACTTCTGGAGCGTCCCGCTGGCGCGCGAGTTGAATGCTCAGCTCAAGTCAAAACCGAATCTGTGTGTCCTTATCATTCTGCCGCCGTATCCCGACGAGCTTCCGTGTGAACAGCGCTTTCTCAGGAATTTGGCGTTTCTTGAATTAAAAGAAGGTCTGAATACGTCCGATGCGACGTTTAAGCGAATCGCGGTATACAACTTGTGGGACACTCAGGGAGTCACTCAGATACCCAAGAGCGCACGGGGCATCTATTGTCACGCCAAGGTTCAGATGTACGATGGTTCGTTGTTGGTCTGTGGCTCATGCAACCTAAATACCCGTTCGCTGGAATGTGACACCGAACTCAATTGTGCGGTGCTTGATCCGGGTGTTGTCCAAAGCCACCAGGCGGCTTTGTGGCAGCTACTCTTCGGAGCCGCTGCGACTGCTCCGACTATAAACGCCACCGGCAGTGGCCAGACGTTTTTGTCGGCCTTCAACAAGATAGCGGTTAATCTTGGCGCGGCAAGCCAGTTCCTTTGGCCTGACCAAGATTTTTATTTGCCTCCACCTCTTTATCTGGACAACGTTGAAAATGATAATCCCATCTATGCAGTGGCTCCGCCGAGCACACCGGGCAAGTCATCAGATACATGGGTTGCGCCGCCGAATTGGCGCACATTGCCTCTGCCTGTTTCAATTCCGACGGGTGACTGGGTTATTGCGGATCCAACCAGTCTAAGTTCTTTCCCGTATTTCTTTCGTGCGCCTGGCCCTACTGGTCCTGCTCTAACCAAGTTATCCGGATACCTCAGCACCGTTCCGTCGATGAACACGCACAGGAAATAGGGCACGCGGGCCATGGGATCCACCGACTTCCTATCCGCGATCGTGAACGCCTTTGTAGAGGCGATGCAGCCGCTGACCGACGCGCTGCAATCGGTGGATGGGGTTGGCGCACTTCTGTCCGAGTTCGGCTGGGGGTACGACGATACCCAATCCGCATCTTCCTATACGACTCCATTTTCGGCCATCCAGAGCGAGATCAACAATCTTCAGGCGTTTGCGGCCAATCCCGACGCCGCGACATTCATCGCGGCATTGGGGCCGCTGGTCAGTGCCGTGAACGCACTCCCGAGCGGCTTTTCTGGTTCAGGGGTACCCTATCCGCTGTCCGATCCGACCTTCCAGCAGACTTTTCCCGTTGAGGTTTTTGATTTCCTGATCGTGCGGTACATGCAGGAGAGCGCACCGCGTCTTTACGCCGCACTATCGATACTGAAGATAGTCGACGCCGTGCCGATTGCCGCGACAGCAACCCGGGGGGCGCACATCCGGCGCAGTATTGACTGGCAGGGTTTATATGCGGCCCTCGGAAATCCCGCTGCCGTCTTCACCCCGACCGGCCCGTTCGGCTGGGGCTCCGCGGCGTTCGATGTCGCCGGTATCACGAGAGCGTTGTCTCGCGGGCTAGCCGGATTCGGCGTGCGCGTGCTGACGTACGAGCCGGAGAGGGCATTGGCGGAGACTTACTACGGAACGCTTTTGCAGGCACAGTCGCAGCAGGTAATGCAATCGGTTGTGCCGCTGTTCAGTGCGATCGATATGACGGGAGCGGCGTTGGCGACCGTGCGCGTGAATGTCGGGGCGCTGCCCATCCCTCCCGCGGGTGCGCCGTCTTCGCTCCCGGATGGGTTGGTTTTGTTTCTCGACGCCAGTGGCAGTTTTTCGGAATCGTTCACGATCTCGCCCGTGCTGACCGGGACGGTCGGCGGGAAGTTCAGTGAAACCGGCGGCCTGAGGGTCGAACTCCATCCCGGCAGCAGTCAGGTTAGTGCGCCGCTACTTCCTGCGGGGACAAGTCTCTCCGCCAGCATGACCCTGACGGCCGCACAGCCCGGCGGGGGCGCATGGGTACTGATTGGGACTCCCACTGCGGATCGCGTGCAAGTGGAGGCGGTCCACCTGAAGATCGGCGCGGTCGGTACGATTGGATCTGCTGGTGGTGCGGCGACCGCAACGTTTACGGTCGAACTCGGAGTGGACCAGGGGGCAGTCTATATCGATTTAAGCCAAGGCGACGGATTCATCAGCACGATCCTGGGTTCTGAGCCCCAGAGCATCCAGGGATCTTTCGCAATCACCTGGTCAAACGTTCGCGGACTCACGTTCGACGGACAGGCGCAGCTGTCGGCCGTCATTCCGCTACACGTTTCAATGGCGGGAATCCTGGATGTCGATTCTCTGACCATCGGGCTTGCGATGAACTCGGATGCCGATACGTCAGCGTCAGTCGGCATCGCGCTCAATATTGGAATTACAGGTAGTCTCACCCTCGGGCCGCTGGCCATAAGTGTCGACAACATTGGAGTGGTTCTTGCGCTAAACGACTCCAGCACACCGCCATCGTCCAATACGGTCCGCCTGCCGGATGTCGGGTTCCGCTTCAAACCGCCGGATGGTTTAGGGATTGCCCTGGACTCGCCCGGTGTAAGCGGCGGGGGTTTTCTATCTTTCAGCACAAATCAGTACGCCGGCGGCGTTGACCTGACGATCGAGGAATTGCAACTCAAGGCCTTCGGGGTTCTTGACACGACACTGCCTGACGGATCGCCTGGCTATTCCTTCGTTATTATTGTTTCCGCCGATTTCCCGCCGATCGAACTCGGTTTCGGTTTTGCACTGTCCGGCGTCGGCGGACTGCTCGGTGTCAACCGGTCGATGGCACTCGATCCGCTGCGGGCCGCATTCCGCGCACACACGCTCGACGATATCGTGTTCTTGAAAGGCGATATCGTCAGCCAGGCCCCGACGCTCCTGCAGGGAATCGCGGCCATCTTTCCGCCGCTCGATGCGCACTTTGTCATCGGACCATTCGTCATCATCACGTGGAGCGACCCGCCTTTGCTGACGGCCGAACTGGGCATAATCATCTCGCTGCCCGATCCGGTTACTCTCGCGATCCTTGGCGACATCGTCGTGGCCGTGCCGGATCCGGACGACGCGCTCATCTTGCTGAATCTCGACGTGCTGGGTACATGGGACTGCGACGCCAAGCAAATCGCCATCGACGCGTCGCTGTACGACTCTTACGTAGCGGCATTCACTGTTGCCGGCGACATGGCGTTCCGGCTCAATTACGGCGACAGTCCCAGCTTCGCACTGTCCGTGGGCGGCCTGAATCCGCAGTTCCAGCCACCTCCCAAGTTTCCCACACTCAAACGCATGTCCATCAGCCTGGGGGACGGCGGCAATCCGGGCATCAGCGTCCAGGGTTATTTCGCCGTCACATCGAATTCGCTGCAGTTCGGAGCAATTGCCGTGCTCACCGCCGAGGCGTCCGGCTTTGGTGTACACGGCTCACTCTCCTTCGATGTGTTGATCGTATTCAATCCGTTCGGATTCACGATTGATCTTCACGCCGAACTGGACGTGCTCTCCGGCGGATCGGTGGTCATGAGTATTCACCTCGACGGCCTGCTGTCGGGACCCACTCCGTGGCATATCCACGGCGACGCCAGCTTCTCGATCCTCTTCTTCAGCGTTTCTGTCAATATCGATGCTTCCTTCGGACAGAGTGCGGCCGGGCAGAATCCACCCCTGGTCCCGACGATCCCGCCATTCCAGGCGGCGCTGCAGGACCCGCGCAACTGGTCAGCGACCTTGCCCCAGGATGCCGGGCGAGTCGCGACGCTGGTTGCGGCACCGACATCCAACGACGCCGTGCTGGTGCATCCGCTGGGCCGGATTGCGTTCCAGCAGACGGTGGTCCCGCTTAATCTGACCATCTCGAAATTCGGCAACGCGGTTCCCTCGGACGCCACGCTGTTCTCAGTCACCGGCGTTTCCCTCAACGGTGCTATCACGGCGCTGGGGTCGACCAACGCAAAGATGGGGGAATTCGCGGACGGTCAATTCCTGCAGATGTCGGATCAGGACAAGCTGTCCAAGCCGTCCTATACGCTGCACGCCGCGGGCGCGGAGTTCACGTCGGGTGCGATCCATGCGCCGAGCCCGATCTTGAAGGACGTCGTGTATGACACGATTGTGGAAGATGACCCTATTGCCGGGCCGACCTCCGGGTTACCCTATCAGCCGCTTCATTCCACTGTCGTTGCGCTCAGCGGCACCGGGGCGTCGGCCAATTCGCCTCGCCGGCAAGCAGGCGCGCAGCGTTACCTGACCCCGGGTCTGACCAGTGCGGTGACGACCAATGCCGAAGCTTACGTGATCGTTTCAGCGCTTACCCAGAGCGTGCGCGATGACATCGTACCGGTGCCTGGCGGATATTACGAGGTCCAGGAGGCCCTGCGGGTTCATTTGACGAGCCACCCCGGCGACGCCCAGAGTCTGCTGATCGTCGCCACCTACGAACTTTCGGCCGTGGCCTGACGCTATGTCGAACCCGACTCCAGCCCCACCCTTGGCCCGATACTCCTACTACTCGGTCTTCCGGCGTGGAGCGGCGGCGGACATTGCTGCAACGGCTTCCGATCCGCTGTCCGGATCGTTCTCTGCCCCGCGGGTCGCGCCGGCCGTTGCCCTGCAGGTTACCGCCTCCGGGCCGGACATGAGTAAGCCACTGAGTAGCGGTCCTGTGGATGCGAGCGGCAATTCGAGGCTGTTTCTGTATGGGCCCGGTGACGTCATCGGTTTCGACAAGCGGCACATCGTCCTGACTGAGCCGGCTGACGGCACCGTCAACTTCGAGCCGAATTACTTTGCCGGTCTGGAATTCGATGATCCGGATATTCCCTGGCTGTTCACGCCGGCCCAGGCCGTCCCGACGACCGGGACCCCTGTGCAGGAGAAACTGCGTCCTTGGCTGGCCCTGGTTGCCCTCACCAGCAATGAGTTCAAGCTTACCAAGGCCTCGACCGCCCAGGGCTTGGACTGGATCTCGGTTTCCAACAGTCCGCAGGTTCTTCCCGACCTTAGCGACTCGTGGGCATGGGCGCACGCACAGCTCACCGGCAGTCTCGATCCGGGCGATACCTTGCAGGACGTGGTCACCCGCGAGCCGCAGCGTTTTGTTGCGCGGCTCCTCTGTCCTCGGGCACTGCAACCGGACACGCGGTACACGGCGTTTCTGGTCCCGGTGTTCCTGATGGGCGCCCAAGCGGGTCTGCCGCCAACGGTCTCTCCCCCAGCGACGGCCACGGACCCCCTGGGTCCCGCCTGGCAGATTGGCGACGCAGTCGTCAATCTGCCAGTCTACTATTCGTTTTCGTTTTCGACGGGCGATGCGGGCGACTTTGAGTCCCTGGCGCTGCGGCTGAAGCCGACGGCACTGACCGGCGTTGGTTCGCGGGCGTTGGCGGTAGACGACCCGCGCAACCGCGCGGCATGGAATGTTCCCCAGGCCACTTCCGCGGGGGCGACGCTGGACCTCCACGGGGCCTTGGATACGATTCCACCGCCAGGCGTCCCACCTCAGCCCGACGAATGGAACAGTACCGATGAGGCCACTTTCAAACCGGCTCTTGCCAGCGTCCTCAACGCGGCGACGCCTGCCAGCGGGAATCCGTCGGACCCCGACCCGGTTGTGGTTCCTCCCATCTACGGGCGCTACCACGCCGCAGTCAGGAGCGTCAGTGCGACGGGCGCCGGTTGGGTGAACCAATTGAATCTGGATCCCCGCCTGCGCGCACCGGCGGGGCTCGGCGCCCAGGTGGTGACGGCACAGCGTTCGGCATTGATGGCATCGGCGTGGCGGCAGATCGCCGGTATCGAACTCGCCAACCGGATTCTGCGACATGCGCAAATGGCGCGCGCTGCCCTTCAGCAGACGTATCAATCAACCTTTTCGACCATCTCTTCGGTCATGCTGCTGGTCCTCGGCTGCAACGTGCTGAAGCGCATCGGTATCGGCACCGGCGCCTCGGCGGGCACTGCATGGTCGGCCATTGCATCAAGCCCCATCCCCTGGCGCGCATTGTTTCCGGCATTTCAGCGGCTGGTGCGTCCTTTTGGACCGCTTCGCTCCCAGCAGGGTCAGGCCGGCGCCAGCGTCGACGGGCTAGTCAGTGGATTGAACGGCGGCAGCGTAACCCTGACCGCACCCGGCGGACCGGGCAGCGGCACCGCGTCCGTCGCGCCTCCTTCCGGCGGGGCGACCGGCAGCGTTGGAACGGCCACGACCGGCTCTGGGGCAGGCCCATTGGGCGGCGTTCTGGGTCCGGTTCCCGGTTGGTTGCAGCCGTATGCTGCGGTGCTGGCGATCCTTGTCGTTATCGCGGCCCTCATCCTGGACGCCGTGATCCTGATCGCCGGTTTGGCGGGTGGCTGGCTGTCCGCAGCGGTCGCGCTGGCGGTGGTCATCCTGGTATTGGCGATCCTGATTGCGTGGTGGCTTCTCGGCGCGACCAGCACCGCGACGCCAACCGGCGCAGGCTCGACGACCGCGACGGGTCCCGGCGCGAGCCCGACAGGCTACGGGACCCCTCAAGCGGGACCGGGCGGAGTTTCGGTCCTTACCTCTTCGGTGAACGTTCCCGGCCTGTCGGGGTATCAGGTGGTCAGCGTCGGGGCGGTGCCGGCCGCGGGAACCGTATCGATTGGAACGGACTCCGCCGACGCCTCCGCTTTACGGGACACCTTGCAAGGCGCCCTCACGATGCTGAACGGCGTCGCCGCTGCGCAAACGGCTCCCGCATCGATCAATCTGGATTCCCTGGCGAATTCGGTGCTGGGTGCCCTGGACCCGACCGGCACGGTGGTGCGGCGTGCCCTTTCGCTTGTGAAGCTCGATCCACGACTGAACTGGGCCCCCTCGGATCTGATCGAGCCGGTCATGGCGGCGCCCGACTTTCCGCAGCCGATGTATGCGCCGCTGTGCGAGCTGTCCCAGGAATTCCTGTTACCGGGCGTCGGGCAGATCCCGCGCGAATCCATCGGGCTTCTGCAGCCCAACATGGCATTTATCGAATCCTACATGGTCGGTCTCAACTTCGAGATGGGACGGCAGCTGCTGTGGAACGGTTATCCGACCGACCAGCGTGGCAGCTACTTCAGGCAGTTTTGGGACGTATCGGGCTATGTGCCAGGACCAAACGACCCGCCGCTGAATTCACCGCAGTTAGCGGAGGAGCTCAAAGATATTCCTCCGATCCACACCTGGGGCCCCGCAACCGATATCGGGACCCACCCCAACCCGCTGCGCCCGGCTTCCGGCAGTGTGCTCGTGCTGCTCATTCGGGGTGAATTGCTGCGCCGCTATCCGACAACGCACGTGTATGCGGTTCCGGCCCAGTTGCAGGCGCAGCCGGACGGCAGCCTGAAGCGGATTCCCAACGTGGATCCGAGCGAGGAGCTGCATCCGCTAATCCGCGGCACGATGGCGCCGGATCTGAGTTATTTCGGCTTTGGTCTTTCCCCGGCGACCGCCTTGTCGGGGCCGGACCATCCTGGCTACTACTTCGTACTCCAGCAGCATCCGACCCAGCCGCGCTTCGGCCTGGAAATCGACGGATCGCCGGTTTCGTGGCAGTGCTTTCCGAGCGGATTTGCAACCGTTGCCGCGCAATCTGCCCCCGCCGGCGCGCCGCCGCCACCACTCCTTCCTTCTGGCTGGGGCAGCGATGCCGCCACAATGGCTTCTATGACCTTCCGCGATCCCGTTCGGGTGGCGATCCACGCCGACCTGATGTTGCCCGGGGGCAAGGCATCCCTATGAGCAGCCCCATGACACCGGCTGGGTCACCCACCGGAACGTTTTCCGCCGGGAGAGGAGGGGTTGTTCCTTCCTTGCCTGCGGCCACGAGCCAAGCCGTGGATTTGACGGTGGGTGATATTTTTTTTAAGGGACTGCGTGGCTTGGAGCCGCTGCTGCTCTTGCCATTGCGGGTCGAGACGCGATTTGCCGATTCTGCCGGCGGACCACAGCTTTGGGTGCGAATCTTTCCGGATCAGATTGCGATCGACAGTCACGACCCGGATCTGACCACCGACGAGTGGGTGGGGGCGCAGCAGTACTGGAAAGCCATGTGGCCGCTGACCGCGTCGCAGAGCGATGCGCGGCAAAAGGCATGGTCGGATCTCGCGGCAGCGTTCGGACCGCGCCGGGCGGCCTATGTGGCACGCAGCACCGGGCCCATGGACTTCGACGCTTGGGTTAGTAGCCCGGCGGCCGCGGTGCTGGGTACGGGTCGCGCGGTTCCCACCGCGCCCGGCACGCTGCGCCCGAGTTCCTGGAGCAAGCCGGCCGTTGCGCGCGCGCTGCCGACACAGTGGTTCGTCATGCTCACATCGGGAAGCACGACGCAGGTGGTCGAGGTCATCCGCCCGAAGGCGGACCTGGTTGTCAGTCCGGATCCTGGTGCCGCCGGCGCGCTTGGCAGCGCGGGTGGCCCGACCGATGCGATGAGCTGGCTTTCTGACTTCAATCAGGCCCAGAGGGCTGGCATGGCAGTCGCCGTCAACATTACCCGTGAGCAGAGAGCCGCAGGATTCGATCGGCTCATCGTGTTTGGAATCACGGGCGATTCCGGCAGCGCCGGGCAAACGCTTCTGGAAGACCTCTTGCGCGCCCATCGATTCACCGACGGCATGGCCTTCGTCCCGCAGGGCATGGCAACCAAGAACTCTACCGACAGCGTGTCGGGCTACACACGCTCGGATCCGACCTTTGCGGAGAGCTTCAAAGTCGAGTGCGCGGGCGATCTGATTGCACGCGCGGCTGCCCCGTTGCCCGACCTTATGGCCGCTGCCTGTTCCGACGGCCAGATGTTCGCCGGCCTGTTGGGCATTGATCCCGTTACCGTAGCGCACACGAAATATGCGGATCGAACCGACCAGCACGATGCCGCGGCGATGGCCACCGCCGCTTGGCCCGCCACTGGAGACTACTTTCTCAGGTATCTGACGGGATACACCGTGACACCGGCGGAGCGCGAGCTGATTCGGGAATTCGTTACGCAGTACGTGCGCGGCCGGGGCCTGCTTCCGGCCTTCCGCGTCGGAACGACGCCGTACGGAATTGCTCCAGTGACCGTTCTTGCCGATCTGACCAAGGGACTTGGCTTCGACCGGGTCGCCGCGCAGACTGCGGCGTTCGTGCAGAAGGCGCGCGGCGTATGGGAGGACGCCGTTCGGACTTTTCCCGTGCAGGTCAAGCCCGGCCCGAACACTACGCCGGAACAGGCCCTCGCCAACGTCCTCGGGCGCGATGCGTCTTCCGTAACTGTCAATGCACGGCTGGACTTTGGGCCCTGGCTGACCTGGAATCTCGCGCAGTGGGACATTTCAGCTGGGTTTGGTCTATCGCTGTCTGACACGAGCAAGCCCGAACGGCAGGCGATGATGAACGCTGGCGAGAGCCTGGCCGGTACGCTCAAGGCTGCGCAGGAGCAAGCGGTGGCACAGTCTTCCGTACTCGGCTGGACCGGCCCGAGTGGGCCGGTGTCCGGATTCGTTTATTTCGCGCCGCTCGGCTCGAATCTGCCGCATGTCACTGCGGACGGTCAGGTCAGCGAGTCGACCTTCCTGCCGCGGACGCACTTCGTGACGTCGCGACACCATGGCGTCGGCAGTTCGCTGGTGCGGCCGGTCAACGTGCTGGAATTCCTGTGCAATCTGTCCGTGACCGGCTTGCTGAGTTTCATACCGAAGCCGGACGATCTGACGCTGCTTATGGCCGTGGTGCGCCAGGCGCTGCTGCTCGAGTATGCGACGGCGGCTGCAAAGGTATTGAATCGAACCTTGCACGAGCCGGAAAAGTACACACAGCCTCCAGGACAGCAGCCCGATACGCTGCTCTGGGCTTTGGCCCAGACGGTGTACACGCCGCCCGCAGGTTTGCCTGCCGCCAGCGGGACGCTCGGGGACTACCTTCAGGCGCAGGTGCAGACGCTGGCCGGCCGCAGCGCGTTGCCCGCTGTTGCCGCGTTGCTCGATGCAGTAATGCACCTGTCCACGATGTCGACCGCCGCGCTCGATCGCGTGTTGATCGAATCGCTCGACACGTGCAGCTATCGGCTTGATGCGTGGGCGTCGGCAGTGGCGGCGCGCGTGCTTTTCCAGTATCGGGCCAGAGCAGCATCCGGTTTGGCCCTCGGCGTCTGGAGCTATCTCGAAAACCTGCGGCCGGCGCCCGCGCAGACGCTTTCCGAGGGCGACTTGGCCGCACTTGCCACGGCGACCGCGGCTGGCGGCGTCGCCTCTTCAAGTTCCGCCTTGGCACCTGCGAAAGACACGACAGGATTCATTCTAGCGCCATCCCTCGATCATGCTGCAACGGGCGCCATCTTGCGCAATGGCTATCTGAGCAACTCGGCGGGCACCTATGGATCTGCATTTGCCGTCGACCTGTCCTCGGCTCGCGTACGTGCCGCCAAGGTATTGATGGAAGGGATCGGACAGGGTCAGCCACTGGGCGCGTTGCTCGGCTATCTGTTCGAGCAGGGCCTCAACGATGCCGGTTTGCAAGTGCTGCTACAGCCATTTCGTAACGCGTATCCCATCGTCGCCAACAAGATGGGGCAACATGGCGCAGGGCCGGCCGACGCCGTGGCAGCCTCGAACGTGGTCGACGGTGCGGCTCTTCAGGGCGCGTGGGAGGCCGGAACGGTCCCTTGGGGCCAAGGGGACCTCCCCGCGTCCGATGGCAGCGATCCCAGCTATCCGATTGTTACCGCGTTGCTGGACATGCTGAGCGACCGGGTCGACGCACTCAGTGACATCGCAGTCGCCGAAAGCATCTATCAGGTGGCCAAAGGCAACCCGGCTCGATCGGGTGGCGCCTTGAATGTGAGTTCGCGCGATCAACATCCGTCGCAGCCGCAGGTCATCGAGACGCCGCGCGGCGGTCTTGATCTGACGCAGCGGGTCATGTCGACGTTCGCCGTCGACCCCGTATCCCCGCCCGCATCCACCTGGCTGGGATCGGTACCCGCTACCCCGCGGGCAGCGGCCGAGCCTTGGCTGGAATCCTGGGTCGGGGCCTTGCTTCCACCGCCGGCCAATGTGCGGTTCCAGCTCACATACACGCCGGCCAGCGGTGGTGCCGCGATTACAACCAGTTCATTGACGCTTGCAACGGTGGGTTTGGGGGCGCTTGATCTGCTAGCGTTGTCGCCGCCACCGCCGAGCGGTGCCGCTGCAGGCTCCCTCGATGGGTCGGATCTGGCAGGAACCGACCTCGACCGCTGGATTTTGGCGCAATGCCTTGCCAACGGATCGTTGCCTGTCGGATCTACCAGTGCATCGGTGGTTTACCAGCCGTCCGCGCCGCCGCCCTTGCTTACGATTCCGCAGCTACTCACCTTGGTGCGGTCTTTACAGGAGCTGATCGGCGCGGCTCGACCTGTAATCCCCATGGATTTCGTGTCGCCTGCGACTGCGGTTCCGGCATCCTCTCTGGATTTGTCGGGCGTGGCGGGTCGCCTGACGCTGGCATTGGCTTCCTTAAGAACCCTGGCGACCGCTCTTTCGAATTTACTCGCCAGCTTTTCGGGCACCCTAACTTCGGCCGAGGGTGACGCACTGAGCCTGCAGCTGCTGAACGCGGCCGCCTTCGGTTTTCCAGGCGCCGCACCGGCAACGACCGGGCGCGACGCGGCAAGCTTGGCTGCCTTGCTTGCGCAAGCCGGTCGGATCAACACAGCGCTCGGCGAGCGCTTGACCGCATTGACTGCGAACGCGAATCTGTATGGCGCGTCGAGCGGCCTGACGCTTTCGACATCCTCTACTCCCACGCTGAAGCTCGCGCAGGATACTGCTGAGGCCATTTTCGGTCCCAAGTTCATGGTTCTGCCTGTCATTACGCCGCCGACCTCCGGAGCTGTTCCGGACCCGTTGCTGACGGCCGTCAACAATCTGGCATCGGGGATCGCGGCATGGGGCGCCACTGGGCCCCTGCCGGTCGCCAACGTGTTGCAGCAACTGACACACGTCCGCCCGCCATTGGCGCGGCTCGACGAGTCGCTGAGCTTGTCGGCGGTTCTCGTCGGTACGCCGGTTGCAGATTTTGCCGTAGCCCAACTGGGCGGTTCCGCGGCATATGCACCGACCAATCCATGGCTCGGAATCGGCCCCGTTAGCGCTCGCTTTCCGTGGCAGACCGGATCTCCGCCACAGAGTCTGCTCGGCAGCTACGCGCTGCTCGTCTGGACGCCGCCCACGCTGGGCTCCGCGACCGGCGCCTCGATGTGCGGGCTGTTCTTCGATGAATGGATCGAACAGATTCCGAACAGCACTGAGAAAGTGGCCGTGGCGTTTCACTATGCCGAGCCGGGAGCGCGCGCCCCCCAATCGCTGCTTCTGGCGGTTGCGCCGCCAACCCAGGATAACTGGTCGGCCAGACTCATGCGCGACTGCGTGTTGGAAGCCGTCGCGCTGGCTAAGATTCGCACGGTAGATCCGCAAACCCTTGAGCTGGGCGGGCAGGTTGGCCAGTTGCTTCCGGCCTTGTTCGCCGGATTGGGGGCGTACACCGTGTCGTCGTTGATTCCGTCCGTTCCCACTTCGACGGATCCCGTCGGTTCCTAGCCCTGCACGTCTCAGGTATGCCAGGAGAACTATAAAATGTCAGCTGCGACAAGCTCCGGAACGTTCACGGGCGCCACTATCTGGGCGCGGCTTCAGCTTGATACGAGCGATACCAGGCTCGCCCGTGCTCATCAGGTCCAGGTGCGCGACGCCTTATGGCTCATTGCGCGTCAGTGGCAAATCGGCGAGTTTGATGGCTTCGATGGTGGTTCGCCGATAGCGGCGAACTATCAGCTGCAGCAGACTTCATTGACGGCCTATCAGCCTGATCCGTCCACGGATACGACCGGTGCCGCGGCGACGGCAATCAATCTGTCCGATCCACCCTTGGAAGTTCGAGTTGAGCGAGAGCCATTTCCGCTGGGCCTGCGAGGTTCGGTTCAGCTGGGCCTGCGCCTGGAGGCAATGGCCAATGCGATGGGAGCGGGAGCGCTCATCGCGCAATTCAGAGGTGCATGTGCCATATCGAGATCTCCCTCAGCCTCGGAAATCCCGGACCCCAAGGCACTTGCCTTGCGGCAGGCGGTCGCTGGGCGAGTAACCGACGGCTATTTGGTCTACCAGGCGGCGATCGGGCAGGCCAGTGGCGTTACCTTGCCGAGTGATGCTAGTGCCACATCGCTCATAGCAGGTTTCGTTAAGTACTGCGATTCCTTATATACCCTTCCCGCCGATCCGGCGGCGTGGGACCGTAACGAGTTGGCCTTCGAATTCAACGTAGCGGCCGAGGTCCCGTCTCCAGGTGCGCCGGTTGGCCTGACAGGGCCGGATTATCCGGGTGGGCGTCTCGACTGGTATTCATTCGACTACGCGAGCCACGGCGTCACGGCAAACAACCCGCAGCCGGTCATTACGTCCAATGCCTCGATCATCCCTCATCGTCTCTCGGTCCCCGGTATGCCGGGGACCAAGTTCTGGGAATTCGAGGACGGGCAGATCAATTTGGGTGATCTTGATACGCAGCTGGTCGATCTTACGAAAATGTTGCTGACGCAATTCGCCGCGGTGGCGACGAACAATTGGTTCCAATTCAGCATCTTGGCGCCCATTGGTTCACTCAATAGGCTAGCAGCACTTGAAGTGACCGATACTTTCGGCTGCCAGACTCTGGTTCCATCAACCGGTGACCTCGATCCGCCCGCAGGCTCCGCCAAGGCCTGGCAGATATTTACCCTGTCGGGCGATTCGAGCCGGCGCGATACCTTGCTACTGCCCCCGACGCTCGGCCAGGTCATCGACGGCCCAGTATTGGAGGACGTGCTTTTCTTGCGGGATGATATGGCCGCCATGGCTTGGGCGGTCGAACGCTCGCTGGTGGGGCCGCTCGATGCAGCGGTGAGCGGCTATGAGTCACAGCTTGCGCCACCGTCCCCGGGAACGCCGTTTCCAGCGGGGGCGGACGTCAAATGGGTGCTTGGCACGACGGTGCCGAAGAACTGGATTCCGTTGCTGCCGTACGTCGGTAATGACCAGAGCCTCATGTTAAGACGCGGTGGCATGTTCGATCCGGTGTCGACCTCGATGCCGCCGCTCGTGGCAGCGCGCGGCGTGATCCTGACGCCGGGCCAGATGTTCGTGGTACGCGATCAGGCAATTCCCCGCGCAGGAGTTCAGGTTAACCGCTATGTCCGGCGTGCCCGGTGGATCGATGGATCGACCTACTGTTGGATGGCGCGCCGCACGCGAACGGGCAAAGGCCAAGGTAGTTCGGGTCTCGCATTCGACATTTTGGAAGGACCGCCGGCAGCCAAGCCTTGATTCGCACCCAGGACTTGCCAGGACTGTGTAGTATTTCGGCATGCACAGTCACAAATTGAAGACCCAGTACGCATTTATCACGCTTTACAAGTGTCCGGACGTTAGTCGAACAAAATCAGCTGATTAGCGGAAAGGGCCTGAGTGTCATCAGTGACGATGTTGTTAAGTAGTTGATCCAAGGGAATTCGCTCGAATAGGGTCAGGCTCATGATCTGTAGCATTCCGTCGGCAGGCAATAGGAGCCAGATGAATCGAGAGGTTCCTGTCAGGTTCTCGGAGGGCCTGGTGGTGAGATTCCGCTGGGCTACTCAACTATGACCCCCGGGTCAGTGTTAGCTGCAACTCAACACCCCACCTTCTTTGTCGCTACAGGGTGCGTGCGTTCGACCCCGCGCAGTGGTCCGACCCCATTCTTACCCTTTGCCAGCGGGACCCGCGGCCCGGCGCCTTCTCCTTGATTCGGACGCTGTAGACGTCCTTGACGT
>JAJYDT010000145.1 GCA_021777335.1 Pseudomonadota bacterium
GACGCGTCGATGACGTGATCAACGTCGCCGGACATCGGCTGGGAACAGCCGAGGTGGAAAGCGCGCTGGTACTGCATGAAGCCGTGGCCGAAGCGGCGGTGGTCGGGTTTCCCCACGACATCAAGGGCCAGGGGATCTACGCTTACGTGACCCCGATGGCCGGCATTGAACCGAGCGACAAATTGCGCCAGGAACTGGTCATGCTGGTCCGAAGCGAGATCGGCGCCATCGCGACGCCCGATTTCATTCAATGGGCGCCGGGGCTGCCCAAAACGCGCTCCGGCAAGATCATGCGCCGCATTTTGCGCAAGATTGCGGCCAACGAAACAGATTCCCTGGGGGATACCACAACGCTCGCCGACCCGGCGGTCGTCGATGACCTCATCAAGAATCGCGCAACCAAGTAGGGGTCGGCACGCGCACCGAGCGGCAGAAGGCGCACGCTGTGCGTGTGGGTTACGAATGCCGACCGGTCAGTCGGAACCTGCGCCGACGCCGGCCGACACGCAGCCCTGTGCGCACAGCAGGCCCGGGGGCGCCAGCTCCCGATCAGGACTCGCCAAGGCGAGTCCCAGCGCTTCTGCCATTGTCATGTTTGCGGCAGCACGGCTATCGTAAGCGGCCGCCACAATACCGGGTTCAGCATCCGCGCCCGGCATGCGATCAAACCCTCGAAAAGCCTGCTTGGAAACAGGGCCCCGCCCCGCCGCCTCTCACAGGGCACCGGCCCCGCTCGAACGTAACGGGAACAGCGTAAAGCGGTCTGCCGACAATGCACCATAGACCGCGGTGGTTGCCAGAAGCCAGGGCCATTTCAAATTCATTGATGTCCCCGCGCCATGGGCCGGCCTGCCCCGGGAAGGGCGGAAAAGTGATATCACCCGGGAAAGGTGCTAGATTTGAAGAAGACCTGATAAAAAAACGAGTCGAAAGAATTATAAAACATAAGCAGATTCATACGCCTTCAGGTCCGAGTACTCCCGACAAAACCCTAGGCATGCGATGACCCTACAATTTGCCCTTCCGCAGCTGTCCGGTTCGGTTGTGGTCAACTTCGACCCTGCCGAAGCCGAACGCTGGCTCGCCGACCTGCCCGTGCTGAACGCGGCCGAATCCAGCCACCAGCTGATCAGCGCGCTGACCCGGTTGAACCGCCAGCCGCTGGACGACAAGACCCGGCTCCGACTTCTTGAGCTTTACCGCCGGCCTGTACATATCGTCTGCGCCGAACAGCAGAAGCGCTATCTCGGTCTGCCCTTACCGCTGCCGCAAGACAGCAGGCTGGTGGCAGAGCGCGTGCACCAGTTCCAGGTCGAGATGGCGTATGGCTATAAGCGCATCGTCCTCGGCTTCAGCGAAAGCAGCGAGCGGGGCCCGGAAGCGACACCGGAACTTGCGCTGGCGACGCAGCGCGCAATCCGTTATCTCACGCTGGGTATCGGCCGCTCCTATGAACTCTATGCACCCGTCCCGGAAGGAACGTGGCGTGAGATGCATGAGCTCTACCGCTATGCCGAGACGAAGGGAATCACAGCGGTGCCAGTGGACGACGGACTCAACGCTGCCATCGCACACAGCAGCATCGGACATGCGTACAAACAGGCGCTGCTGCTGGGCGTCAGCGACCCCTATCATCTCCCGGCCCAGCTATTGCAGAAAATAGACCAGTACCTCGATGCCTATGCGCCGCTCGCCCAGATCACTCCGGTGATGGCCGCGCTCAAGACCGAGTGCCAGTTCCTGGTGAGCCTCGAGAGCGATCGCGCCAACATTGTCGACACCGAAAACCTGCGGTTCACTACGGATTCACAGTACCGGCTGCTCGATACGGTCGGACTTGTGCTAACCATGCACGAGCAGCTCAGCGCGCTACGAAACGGCGAGCAGCCAACGCCCGACGCCCTCGGAAAGGATTTCTATGCCAACCGCGGGCAGGAGATGCTCATACGCCTCATCACTTCGTGGGGCGTGAACCCCAAGCGGCATTTCTCGCGAACGCCCAAGGATGGTGCGAAAGCCGAGGTCGTCCACGGAATCGGCAACATAAGACTTTGCGTCAATGGCGGCGCGGCATTCACGCCGAGTACAGCCGAGGTAGGACCGCAACCGGAGCGCCTGGAAATCGGCAGCCAGAACGCAGCGCCGGGCGCACCTGCAGATCGAAAGACGGTTTCGGGCGTGCCGTGGATTCTGTTGGATGAAAGTGCGGGCGGATTTTCGCTCGGATCGAGCGGTGCAGCCGGTCGGCACATCCAGGTTGGAGACCTCATCGCAGTCCGGATCGTCGACCTGAAAACAGAGTGGGGAATTGCCGTCGTGCGCTGGGCGCGCAGTTCCAAATCAGACCAGATCGAGATCGGGGCTCAGCGACTCGCGCCCGCCGCGGAACCGGTCGCAGTAAATAGTCCACCGGGAAACAATTTCGCGATGGCGCTGCGACTGCCGGAGGTCAAGCCCCTGCGACAGCCGCAAACCCTGATCACACCGTGCGGATCGTTCAAGCCGCAACGCATCCTGATTCTCGACGATGGCTTCCGCACCTACCAAATACGCGCCACCCGGCTCGTGAATCAAACCGGCTCATTCGAGCAATTCGAGTTTGTGTTTCTGGACTGATTCTGGATACCGCCTGGCCCCGCCGTGCCGCCTCCTATCCGCTTCCTGTTCGTCAGACCAACGCTCTAGCTTCGGCTACCTCCAGATTCGCAGTCGCCGGCGACACCCTTGCTGTTCGGCTAATTCTTCTCCTTGCCGGGCAAACAGAGGACTTTCACCTCCAAAGTTAAGCGCGCCCTGCCGGGCGCACCAAAAAAAAGGACCCCGCAGGGTCCTTTTTCGCTTGCCAAATTGTAGAGAGGCCTCTTCGCAGACGCGGCTCACTCACCGCCCAGATAGGCCCGGTCAGCAGATCCTTCCACACCCAGCTTCCAAGCACCGCGGGTCTTGGCATAGTGCATCGCGCGATCCACCTGACTGCTCGATGCGCCGTGCTCGATGCTGAACTTCTGGCCCGGGAAGATCAGGTCCGGACCGTGCTTGATCTCGGCGCTGTTCGCCTTATAGATGAGAGGCCATTCGTATGGGTTGCCGTAGATCTGGCTCTGGCCAGCGATCGTCCACAGACAGTCGCCACGGTTAACCTCGTAGCTCGAAATGACTTCGGGGGTCGTGGAAGCAGCCTGACTCTGAGAGGCCGGGGCCTGAGCGGCGGGAGCACTCGCTGCCGGTGTCTGCGCCGGAGGGGCCGTCTCCTGCTTCGGTGTCGTCGCGCATGCACCCAAGGCCACGGCCATCGCCACAAACAGAGAGGCTTTCACGCCTCCCACCAGCTTGTTACTCATTTTGGTGTATCTCCGAAACGGGTTAGTGTTGTTATTGCAATGGGATCGGTCTACCAAAAAGTTAGCATTCCGCTTACTGCAATGTCAAGAAGATACCGCTAGAATTCCGTCATCCTGGACGACTGGCCGGGAATCATTGACAGGCATTGTGAGCGGGCATGCGACAACGTTTGGAATTCAATCAATCTGGAATGCGTATCGCCTTGCGCACGCAATGGGCGTCCGCCGGGAACGGCGGCGCGGAAT
>JAJYDT010000146.1 GCA_021777335.1 Pseudomonadota bacterium
GGTGCCTCTCTAAACCAGGCGGACCAGCAGACCTTCTACCAGGGCGGGAGCAAAGGCTTCATTGACTATCCATTGCTTTCGTCGGTAGCCTGACGGGCAGGCTGGATCACTTTCACAATAACGACAAGGAGACAATTCATGCGGAATGCGACAAACCTGATCGGGCGCATCTTGATGGTGGCGATTTTCCTGTGGGGTGCTCTGGGGAAGATCAAAGGCTATGCTGGTTTTGAACAGTACATGCAGCACCTGGGGCTGGCGTCCTGGCTTACGCCGTTAGTCATTCTGCTGGAGCTCGGCGGTGGGATCGCCGTGTTGTTGGGTTTCTATACGCGCGTGATGGCGCTCGCTCTGGCTGCATTCTGTATCGCCACCGCGATGCTGGTGCATTATCACCCGCAAGACCAGATGCAGATGATCAATTTCATGAAGAATCTCAGCATGACCGGAGGGTTTCTGATACTGGCAGCCTATGGCGCAGGCAAGCTGAGCCTCGACGAGCGGTTCAAACTAAGGTGGCGGTAGCGCCGGTTCCGGCCGGACTAGGAATCGAGCCGGAAGACGGCGATTTCGTCCCGGTCTTCGACGGCTTTCGAGGTATCGGCAACAGCCAGCCGGTCGAGGGTGATCGCTGCCGGTCGGTGCAAGATGATTGCTCGCGCGAGCTGCAAACGCTCTGCGGTCTCCAGGCTGCCGTAATAGAGGCCCATGTGCGGCAGAAACGCGTCGTCTGATGGCGGCATGACCGACTCCGCCCGACACCGGGCGGAGTCGAGTTCGCGGCTGTGTGCAAAGCGTACGTACAGGCAGCGGACGCGGCTCTGTTCGCCGCCGACCGAGAGCGGCCGCAGCGTAATGGGGTCGAGTGCGGCAGCGAGGAGCGTCGCGCGGTCCGCCGGCGCTTGCCGTGGTGCGGACAGTCCACCGAGCAGGGTCAGGTGAGGAGCGAAGGGCGCGTCACCGTGCTCCTGCGCGAGCTTGCAAATCATGCACAGAAGCACGCCGGTGTCTGCCGGTTGCGGAACCAGCCAGAGAGATGAACGCAGGTCCTGTGGCATTGGTGTCGCAGGAAGGACTGACAGAGCCAGAGGACAGGTTATCATGAACGCCGGCGCTGCAGTGGCGGAGGGGAGGAATCATGACGGGCCAAAAACAGGTTGCGGTTGTCGCCGGAGTCGGACCAGGCCTCGGTGCCGCGCTGTGCCGGACGTTGGCGCGATCTGGCTATGCCGTGGTTGCCCTGGCACGCACTGAGGAATTTACGCAGGGCTTGGCGCAAGAACTGCATCGATCGGGCGGCTCATTGTTACCCGTGAAATGCGACGTGGCAGACGGTGCATCCGTCGATGCCGCATTTGCGCAGATTTACCGGGATATCGGAGCCGCATCCGTGTACATCCACAACGCCAGCCGCCTGGTTGCGATGCCATCTCTGGAACTTGCTTCGGCAGATTTTACCGACGCATGGCGCGTCACCTGCCTGGGGGCCTTGCTGTGCGCACAGAAGGTCATCCCCGGCATGCTGCAGGAGGGACGCGGGACGCTGCTGTTTACCGGTGCGACCGGCGCGCTGCGCGGCGGAGCCGGGTTCGCTGCCTTTGCGTCGGCTAAGTTCGCGCTGCGCGGGCTGACCCAGTCTCTGGCGCGCGAATTCGGGCCGCGCGGGATCCACGTAGCTCACGTGGTCATCGACGGCCTGATCTGGTCAGGGAGCGTGCGCCGCGGTGTTCCCGAGGAACAATGCCTGATGCCCGCGGCCATCGCCGACTGCTATCTGCAGCTCATCGGCCAGGACCGGTCTGCTTGGACACAGGAACTGGATCTGAGGCCGGATGTCGAGAAATTCTGACAACTGCCGGCCGCGGCCGGTCACTGACGGACTTCGATGCGGTTGACCACGTCCCGTACGCCGAGCAGGTACCAAGCGTCGAGTTCGGCCATTTTGCGCTCTTCCGAAGTGCCCAGCAACCCGTGCAGCGTGACGACGCCGTTGTGTGCATCGGCGCGTATCTGGTCGGCGTGCACCAGCGGATCCTTCTCGAGCACGAGCCGCAATGCGTCGAGAATCTCGTCGTCGTGATCGCTTTCGAGCGGCGTCACCTCCAGTTCGTTGATGACGTCACGACATCCCGGGGTCCACCACGCAAGGACGCCCGCGAGCCGCCGGTGCGACAGGCTGCCGACATTGCCGCTAAGCGTCACCACTCCCTCCTGTACCTCCAGGGTGATCGGGCCCTGTGCCTGTGCGCCGGGGTCGCGCAGGACAATCAGTTCACCCTTGGCTCTCGCGCGGATGGCGTAGTCCAGGAACACGCTTTCGGCGAGCAGAAAACGCGAAAGGGCATCGCGCACGGCCCCGTCCCCCTTGCGTTCGCCCGGCGCAATGCGCAGCCGGTCGATCGTGCTGTGGGTGCCGCTGAACGCCCTGGCCTGTTCCAGTGCCAGGCGTTTGACCGCGATGTTGTCAACCTCTCCCTCAACGGTCAATGCACCGTCGCTAATGGCGATGTGAATAGCGCCGTGATGTATCCTGACGCGTGGTTCGTGTTCCAGGGCCGCGCGGATCTCCCTCAGGATTGTCTCATTGGCTGTCATAGCTGGTCCTCCAATCAGGACATGTGGCGAGGCCTGATGACTGCAGGCTCGCGGCCGGATTTATCCGCAGAACATTCGAGAAATATCCGGGCCGGAATGGAACATGCCGGGCAGGGGCGACGCTTGATTCGTGGAATGCTTCGGGCCGGGGATACAGGACTCCCGGATGCAGTCGGGGACGGAGTAACGGCTTTTGCCTCTCGTTCATTGCTTTTTTGGCACCGACAATTCCCTCTGGTTCCATGGTACGGCGGGTCACCATGCCGTACAAGATCCCGGGGACGGACGGTTGACGAAGGCTGGTTGGAACCGCTTCGGAAATTTTCCGATGCGCGCCGGTGCAGGGAACTGCGTTCCCTCTGACGGGTCTCAAAGGGGGGTGTGCCGCAGCTTTTTAAGCAGACGTGATTTCGCGTGTGCCATGCCCCAGATTGGGGCATGGTTCATCCGCTAAGGCATCTGCAGTGTGTGGCAAGCGGCAGAGGCGACGTGCTATGTTAGCTAAGCAGCGCGGACCTCGCGGCGACGAGCCGTGGCCGCGTCCATGCTTTGGACGTCCCAACTAGATGCGCCGCACCGTGCGGGCAAAAAACAATCATCGGTTTTTGGTCTCAATCAGGATAAATAATCGTGAGCAGGCAAGAAAGTAGGCATGAGGCCCGTGGCCTTGAGCGGATGTTTTTGTCCATAGTCCGGCGCAGCCGTCTGGTCAGTATTGTGGTGATGTTGGCACTGCTGGCTACCGGTACCGCAGCGGCTGTCGCCTCCGACCAGACGACGGTGTTCGGTCATTCGGTATTGCGCGCGACCCTGGCCAACGGGCTGCGCGTAGTCATTGTACGTGACACCCTTGCCCCGGTGGTCACCACGGAAGTCAATTATCTGGTGGGGTCGAATGAGGCGCCGGAGGGATTCCCCGGCATGGCCCATGCACAGGAACACATGATGTTCCGCGGAAGTCCGGGCCTGTCCGCTGACCAG
>JAJYDT010000039.1 GCA_021777335.1 Pseudomonadota bacterium
TGTTCGAGAAAACCCCGCTGGATATAGCGCTTTCGCGCATTCCAGTGGCCCTAGAATCGGAGCAAGACGACAAACAGTTGATTCTCTTCTGAAAACGTTGGGACAGGCCTGGCTTCACCCATATTCTTTGTCGCCTGCTGGTCGGCTTTCGTAATAAGGTCCGCCAGGATCTGCGCCTGGCTTACGCCTTTATGGCGGGCTAAGCGGCGCAAGGACAATGCCGCGCTGGTTGGTAGGAACAGGTCGACCCGGCGTGCCCCTCGGCCGGGGTCGTCTGTACCTAACGCTATGCCGCCTTCGCCTTGGCGGGCACGGGACCGATAAGCCGCCTGGCGCTCTGAAGCGGTTTTATAGAGACGCGGCCGGCCGGGTTTCGGGGGTTTCTTGCGGGTCATGGTCTGCCTCCTATGTTTCGTTAACGGGTAACAGTATGACGCAATCACGAATAATGTTAACGGGTCACATAAAGGCCTCCTCGCGGCTCTTTGAAAAGGGGCTAAATCCGATGGAGGTCGCGGCGATTACCGGCCACAAGACGTTGCAGATACTGAAGCGGTATACACATCTCAAGGCCGAAGATCTAGTTAATCGTCTGGGGTAAACCGGAAAATCGGAATATCAGTAGAACGTGCTCCGCGAGGTGTGATAGCGTTTCCACAGTTGTCACATAAAAACAGAAGGGGAGGGGCTCCGATGATTGTCGCGCGCGCATTCATGAGGGCTCTGCTATTCGGGTTTGCTTTCTTCGTCGGTGCCAATGCCTCAGCGTCCATGACGATTGCGCAAGTCAGGGCGCTATATGTTCAGGCCGCTAAAGGAAATGCCCATGCTCTGCAGCAACTCCAGTCGGCGGCTGAGGCAGGTAATGCGACGGCACAGTTTGACCTCGGTTTGATGTACTACAATGGCCTAGGCGTCCCGCAGAATTACACCGCCGCCGTGAAGTGGTACCGCAAGGCCGCCGAGCAGGGATTCGCTGATGCGCAGGGTGCGCTAGGCGCTAGTTACTACAATGGTCGAGGCGTCCCGCAGAATTACGTCACCGCCATGAAGTGGTACCGAAAAGCTGCCGAGCAGGGCGACGTGCTTCCGCAGTTAACACTCGGACTCATGTATGGCTACGGCATAGGGATCCCCCAGGACTATACGCAAGCGGCGAAGTGGTACCGCAAGGCCGCAGAGCAAGGCTTCGCTGGCGCGCAGATCAACATTGGTCTTATGTACTACGATGGACACGGTGTCCATCAGGACTATGCGCAAGCGGTGAGGTGGTACCGCAAGGCCGCAGAGCAGGGCCTCGCGCTTGCGCAGTTAAAGCTCGGCCTCATGTACGACTACGGCATGGGTATCCCGCAGGACTATGTGCAAGCGGCGAAGTGGTACCGCAAGGCCGCAGAGCAAGGAAATGCCAACGCGCAGCTTAGTCTGGGTGAAATGTACTACAAGGGCCAGGGCGTCCCACAGAATTATGTGCAGGCAGTGATGTGGACTCGCAAGGCCGCCGAGCAGGGCTTCGCGTCCGCGCAGGGGCTGCTAGGGCTTATGTACGACGACGGTCAAGGTGTCCCGCAAGACTATGTGCGGGCCTTGAAGTGGATGTTCATCGCCAAAGCCGAAGGCAATACCGACACTAATCAGACCATTCAACAACTAGAAGGTAAGGCTACCCCCGCGCAGATTGCTCAAGCCCAAGACATGTCGCGCCAGTGGTGGGCGGCGCACCACGGGTCTCGGTGAAATGACCGAATTGTCCGACGGTCGCCTTCGCCGTGTGCAGGAGGTCATCGTTCCTTACCATCTGACCGCTATCGACGCGGGTCGGCGCGCAATCGAATGGGAGCGAAGATACGGTCCGTTTGCGGGGATCTCCATCCGAATTGAAGATCCCGAACCCAATCTGTTTGATGGGTACCTGCCGGAAATCACGCAGCCGATTATCTTTCAGGCTAACTTATCCTGTCGTTTACTGCTCGGCTTCCTCGGCATCGGTATCACGGGGGAAACTCCCCCGATGTTGTGTCGAATCGGGAGGCGGCGTCCAAGCGACATTGGGATTGAGCACTACCATGAACGCGATGGCAGTCCGCTGGAGAAGTTGGATCTGCGCAGGCTGTCGGAAAAATACGACGGTAACGTCCTGTCGTCGTTGGTATCAGTCATCGCCATTGTCAATAAACGCCTGTCCCATCTAACGCACGATAGCTCCGCGCGTGAGGAGGAAGCGGACAGGGCAATGGAGAAAACTTTCGACACGGTTCCAGAACTGGTGCGTCAGGAATTCCTGGAGAAACTGTAAATGTCTTTCTTCCCGGACTACCGGCTGAAACACGCTGACCATTGCAGACAAGATTACAACCGGATTTGAGAGGGACTTGAAGCAAGTCGCAAAGCATGTGGCAAAGTGACATAAAGAGCCCCGAAAGCAAAAGGCCCCGACGTATCCGCCGAGGCCAGTTGCCGACCGAGAATCCCCAGTCCGAAACCTTTGACTTACCGCTGCGATGCAGTGACTAGTTGACACGGAGTCAACTGCTACTATAGACGCCTGCCGTATGGATTTCACTCCAATTGCTTTGAGTGTCCCCCGCAGTGCTCGCTCTTTGTGGGTGCGCCAAGTCGTTGTCCACCGGGGTTTCAGGGTTGCGTCCCCCAAAAAAACCAGCGCCCAACGCTCACTTTATCGGCCCTCCCGCCAAGGCAAAACGACGGTGCATTGGTCAGCTAAGGCGCGTCTGCCAGTGTTGGGTGCACCAAAAATTTGTTCCAAATCTGTTCCACTCGGTGGAACATGCAGGGGGATAGAGGGGGATCCAGAGGTCTCGTAACGCGCTGTAGTTAAAGGCTGATATCGGTAAGTGTCGGAATCAAAAGGGCCTGTTTTGCGACTCATAATCCCTTGGTCCTCGGTTCGAGTCCGAGCGGGCCCACCAATACATCAATGACTTAGTGAGAACCGCCTGGCTCAGTTTGCCTTTTTGTTCCACTGGACTCCGGTCCATGGAACAGGATGGAGCTTGGTAAGAGTGATTTTCTCGTCGGCGCCGCTGTTTGGGTGATTGAACTATTTGACCGCTTGATCGGCCAATATGCGGTACACGTCCGGCTGTATCCCGCTCGTACATCGAGATCAGCACTATCCCTCCCTCCACAGAAATGCTAGGCTGGGTGCTATCTAAGGCCGGTAGTGATCGCCGACGAAAATATCTACCACATCTTCAATAGCCCAGGCACCTTCGGCCTGTTGCCCGCCATTTGGCAGAAGCGGCCCGCGCCAAAACGCGACTCCGGTTCTCGGAGGCCTTTTCCAGCACGTGCTTGTAGACGCGCTTCTTCTCGGCGGAAGATGCATTGCGGATGAACTCCGAGAAAGGAGTCGAGACAACTCTCTTAGATTTTCGTTTTAAGAAGATCGTGAACATAGTCTCAGAGTAAATTATCGACCTAACTGGCGTGTGACATCAGTGGCACTGTATGTCTCGGATATGGTTGTCAATCTGATCAATTCCTGCGCGGTAGAATTGCTGCGAACCATCGTTGTTTTTCATCAACAAATCTACCTGAATACATTTTCCGAGATCGGTTTTCAGGCGGTTAATCATCTCCCGCGCGGCAAAATACTGGCGGACAAAGTCTTCTGGCTGAATCCGGTGTCCTTCGGCCGCTTCCCGGGCCTGAACGAATCTCCAGGCCTGCTGGGGTTCTTGGTACACATACAGAATCTGCACCGTCCGGTCCTTCTCCAACGACCGCCGAATGTTCTTTTCCGCGACACAGTAGCGGGATAGTGTTCTGTCGAGCAGAAAGCTCTGCCCGTGTTTGAGGGCGAGATCATGTATGCGCTCGACGATGGGAATCACCGCGCGCTGGAACAGCCACACGTTTTCTCCGGTGTAGCCCGGCAATTTCTCCCGCAGGTCGTCCGGATCGATGCGCAGCACCTTCGTACCACCCGCATCCTTGAGTTTCAGCAATTCAATCGAGGCCTCAGTCTTGCCCGCGCCCGGTGAACCCGCCATGAATACCGACACCGGGTTGGTCTCAGGAATGAAAATCGCGGGATCAGTGAGCCGTCGGGCAATCTCTGTCCGGTGCTTTTTGGCATATTCAAGCACCACCTGCTCAATGTGTTTTCTTCCTGCGTCATGTCCATTGGAGGACTCCAAAAAACGATAGGGCGGCTTCGTTCATGGTGTGTTTCTAAAACAGGTCGCCGAAGCTCTGGTGCAGCATCAACATGTTCAACGCAAAAGCGGCGAGCCTACGCTGGCGGGGTCGGGGTCGCCGCAGACAACGGAACACACAGCATATTGTTGCGATTCTACAACCTTTAAGATCTCAGTCAGCAGTTCTCTCAATGCGGCTCAGACCAAGATGCCTATAGGTGAGATCTCAAGCTGTGAGGGCCCGGTTCTCTACATCTTGCCGCCTGGGCGCGTGCGGGCCTCGTGTGTGTCGCACGCGCCCTTGGGGCCACCAAGCGGCTATGGGTGGCAGGGCCTGTCGCGCAGATCGTCTGATGGGGCCACAAGGTTTATACCTTCAGTGAGAATATGCGGGCAGATCCCTTCGTTGCATCGCAATCGCCTTGGAGTATCCCATTTGCGTGAATCGTGGCGATGGTCTGTTGTAGTACCTCGAGCTTGCTCTGCAGCACGGTAGCGCTATTCTTGAGTGTGGTGATGTCCAGCCTCCCGATCAGCGCGTCTACTGTGTTGTGGAGCGCAATCATCTCCTCCTCGCTGCCATAGGCGTAGTCCTGACCGCCATACTGGACCCGAAGTTTCCATGATCCAGGACCCTCTTGCGGCGCGGATTGCGTGGCGAGGGACCACGGGTAGCGCGTGAGCCACACTCGGTGAAACACATAGAGCGCGAGGAGGGAGTAAAAGCAGCCGCGACGTGGCTGGGGGTCGCCTGGGCTGATCGCAGGTAACCCGCATTCGGCACGGAGGCGCGGCATCGCTTATCGCGGTGCGCTGCAGTGAACCGGTTCACATTCTCCTTTGGATTTGTGATGGTCTTGGCGACGATCATCTTACGGGAGCATCTTTCGCTGTGCTAAGCGAAAACCGGCGTTGGTAGGGGTAGCCGGTCATTCACGCTGCTCCTCGTGTGCAAGCGGCGCGCTAGTTGTAGTGTCATTAACGATCTGCTCGAACCTCTCCCCGTTGGCAAGCACCGCATCGAGTGCCGGAATCTCGCCGAAGACCATCCCGGACATGGCCGCGTAGTCCCTGGCAAGTGCGTCCCGCATCGCCGCGCTGGGTGTCAGTGTGAATGTGCCGGGTATCGCGGTATCGAGCCCCAGATCCACGCTGCTGAAGAACAGCCGTGCATGCTGTGCGCAGTTGATCGCGAGCGCATGATTCGCCTGCCATTCGTGCGCTGACGCGGTCTGCATCAATCGATGTACGAAGCGGCTGGTGTATCCGTCATCAATCCGTGGGAAGCATAAGGGATACAGGACGACAATCGCATGGTGGCCCGGCTGCCCGATCTGCATAAACTTTGGATCACAGTCCAACGCCCAACTCAGGGCGCACTCCAACGTGTTCCCTGCCTTAAGCAAGATCGCTACCTCAGCGGCGCGGCAGTGAGAACGTCAAGATGCAGCGGGACTTACTTTTGTGGAATCTCCTTGCCGTCCATTAGCTGCAGGACGCCCTGGGTTCAAGCATGAGAAGCGCTTCCGGGCCGCGTACCTTGTGCCGGCGCGCGATGTCGGACTGATCGAAATGACCCTTCCGGACAAGCCGCGTAGCAGTAAGCAGCAGGTTCGTTCATGGCGTATTCCTGAAGTGGTGGCCTGAGGAAACGGAACATATTGGATGTTAGCGGGTTGTGCGACCGTTAAAATCGCCATCAATTTAGGTGCATTACTTTCTAAGGCGATAGCCTGTTTTGAATATCCACGCAATTATTCCGAGAGCAACAACAGTAAAGACCGCAATCATTGTCACGCTGGTGGTGAGGCTCACATCCGCCTGTTCGTAGAAACTCCAGCGAAAACCGCTGATGAGATAAACAACGGGGTTTACCAGTGACACTTTGTACCAGAACGGCGGGAGCATTTTTACCGAGTAGAAGCTTCCTCCTAAGAATGTAAGTGGTGTGATAATCAGCAGGGGAATAAGCTGCAACTTCTCAAAGCCGTCAGCCCAGATACCAATAATGAATCCCATAAGGCTGAAAGTAACGCTGGTCATAATCAAGAAGAAGAGCATCCATAAGGGGTGCGCAATGTGTAGAGGAACAAAAAAAGCAGCAGTTGCTAAAACGATTGTACCAATAATGACCGATTTGCTTGCTGCTGCGCCGACATAGCCAAGAACAATCTCCATGAAAGACAGTGGCGCAGATAAAATTTCGTAGATCGTGCCTGTGAAGCGCGGGAAATAAATGCCAAAAGATGCATTGGAAACGCTTTGTCCAAGTACCGTCAGCATAATAAGACCCGGCACAATGAAGGCCCCATAAGGAACGCCACCTATGGTTTGAATGCGTAACCCCATGGCTGATCCAAAAACGATAAAATACAGCACGGTCGAGATTACAGGGGATACAATGCTCTGTCCGATGGTACGCAGAGTGCGCCCCATTTCAAATGCATATATGGATTGGATGCCGCGATAATTCATTATCAACCTACCAGCTGGATAAAGATGTCTTCGAGTCTGCTCTGGCGGCTCTCGATCTCCTTGGGGCGTATATTATTTTCTCTCAGGCTTTCCAAAAGATCTGAAACATCATGGTCGTCCTGATGGGCATTATACGTATAAATTAGCTTCTTCCCGTTATCTGTGAGCACAAGAGAGTTGTCCCGCATATTAGATGGAACGGCTTGGAGTGGCTCACGCAAAGAAAAGATCATCTGCCGTTTACCCATTTTCTTCATCAAGGCATCTTTGATCTCGGTGATGACGAGACGACCCTTATTGATCACACCGATACGATCGGCCATCTCTTCGGCTTCTTCTATGTAGTGGGTTGTCAGGATCACGGTAACACCCGTTTCTTGAAGCGCTCGAACTTGTGCCCACATGGATTTACGAAGGTCAACATCCACGCCTGCCGTCGGCTCATCGAGGAACAGGATGTCTGGTTCGTGTGATAGTGCTTTGGCAATCATCACGCGCCGCTTCATTCCACCCGAAAGGCGGCGGATTTGTTCATCCTTTTTGTCCCAGAGGGTAAGGCGTTTGAGCAGCTCTTCAATATAGGCCGGATTGCGTGGCTTGTTGAACAAGCCCCGACTAAAACTCACGGTGTTCCAGACGGACTCGAATGCATCAGTTGCTAACTCTTGCGGGACGAGGCCAATAGCCATGCGCGCTGCTCTGTAATCAGTCACGTTGTCATGGCCGCAGACAAGGGTTCGACCAGCACTGGGCTGAACAATGCCACAAATCGCGCTGATGAGCGTCGTTTTACCGGCACCATTGGGGCCAAGAAGGGCAAAGATCTCGCCACGTTTTATTTCTAAGTCTATGCCGGCTAGTGCCTGAAAGCCGTTCTCATAAGTTTTGTGAAGCCCGGTAATCTCTATGGCTGCATTTTGCATGGGAGATTCAAATAAGGAGTGATTTTGTACTTCTAGGTTACTACCCTCGGGCGAAGTCTTAAAGTTGCTGGAAATTGAGAGGGGATGCATCCTTGCGATGTTGATGCTGGCGGTTATGCCAAGAATGAAGCTGAGGATCTGGCACAAGCCCAGATCAAGAGGCTGGGCGAGGCAGCCTGGAAGAAATTCCATGATGAATGAAAAACAGTGTCAGGCATTAATGGGCAGTGTCCGGGAAACCGGAAAGATCCTGTGTGGCACGGCCAAGGCGGTCAGTGCGCGCACTGTGGAGAATTGCGAACAGCACCGACGCAAACCTGCGGGCCCGGCGCCGGCCCTGCTGCGTGTGCTGGCGTTCAACCGCAAGGCAGTGATCAAGGCGCTACACAGGCCTGCCGCATGCGGCGGTTCCTGCATCGGCATACACCCTATGTTTTTATGACGGCGAAGCACTACACTAGCCAAGGTCTGGCGGAATCCATCTGGCGTCTGGTGGGTCTAGCGTGGTTTTCGTAGTGACCACAAAACCGCACCATTTCCGTGTAGAAGGACGGATTAGGCTTGTCGAGGATCTGCGGGACAGCATTGCCGCGGATCAACAGGTCTTACGACTCACCACCGAACAGAAAGCTGAGCCGGACCGGCGTCTGGATACTTATGAGATCGACCAGAATCCCGGTCACCTCGCAGCCGACGTGATCGCGAATATCCGACGTAGACCATGACTCCTGAGGTCCGGTTTCGGCCGGACGCCGCGCAAGATCTGTCGATAGTCACTGGCGATTGCAGCCATAGCGCACGCGCGACTTCGACGCGGAACCCGGAAATAAGCCCGATCGGGTGCAAACGCCATTGTCGCTATTGGCCGATGATGCACAGTCCTTGATGATGTCGAGTTTTAGAACGGAAGGTGCTGAGCGGTAGGTAAAATATACTACAACAGCGGATGCTGCTGTGGTCGGCCGGACATCATTTCTACCCTCGTCTGAGGTGGTGGGCTCACTTAAACACATGCGACATGGGAGATCTGGTTGACGTAGCGGCCGCAAGGGATTGAGGTTAGGATAACGTATGCATCCCGCCGAGAGACAGGCAGGTCTCACGCGGAACTTTTTCAGACGTATTTTCTGAAAACGGGTGACGCCATCGGCATGGATGGAGAAGGCAATCGGTTTTTTGGAGCAGGTTTCTAGAGGATATCACACCAAAGTTCTGATCAGTCTCATATCAGTAAGGAGCGTAGGTTATGAGTAAAGGTATGGACAGTAAGAAGCAAAGTAAGAAGGAACCAGCCAAGACGATGAAAGAAAAAAGAGCGGCCAAACGGTCCAAAAAGGACGCCAAGGGTTCTCTGAGATTAACCTGAGGCGGACGATCCACGAAACAGACACCTTTAAGGGCAGGTATATGGGGGCTCGGGGGTGATCTACGCAGCGGCTACCGACATCCGAGTGCCTGTATGTGTACTTGGTACCTGCGCGTCTTTACTGAAGAACTGCCACAGGCCGACACTATTGAGGCCATTGAGGTGTTATTGCCCGGAGATTTCTCCGTCAGGAACAGATCACTATGGTGTTGCCCGTGACTGAACCGAGGCCATAAGGAACCCCGTTGATTCAAGGCGATTACGATCCGTTGAGCCGTTGGCGACGCAAGCGCTCTTCTTCGCGTGCCGCATCAATCTCGCGCATGACCGCACCCACGTCTACGAGCGTGTCCGCCGATGAATATCGACCGGTCAGTATCGTGTCAGGTTGCAGTAAGCCATTTTTGTACAGCGCCCATATCTCCCGGCCATAGTCGGTTGCGAGCAAAGCAGGTGCAAAGCGCCCGAAGTACGCTGCCAGATGATCAACATCCCGGATGAACAATGCCGCAGCATTGTTATTGGCGGAGGCGTCGACGGTTTGCGGCAGGTCGATGATGACAGGGCCTGCGGTGTCCACGAGAATGTTGTATTCCGATAAATCGCCATGGACCATCCCCGCGCAGAGCATGCGCGCCACCTCCGTCATGACGGTCTGATGGTACGCTACCGCCTGGGGCTCGGTGAGATTGAGGTCCGCGAGACGGGGAGCAGCATTGTCGTCGCTATCAACAATCAATTCCATTAGAAGCACGCCATACAGGAAACAGTAGGGGCGGGGTACACGGACCCCCACTTCGGCAAGGTGGTAGAGTGCCCGCACTTCGGCGCTCTGCCAGGCGTCTTCCTGCTCGCGTCGGCCATAGCGTGTGCCGCTTTCCATGGCACGGGCACGCCGACTGTTGCGGACTGACCGACCTTCTCGGTAGAGCGCCGCTTGGCGAAATCCTCGTTTATTGGTGTCCTTGTAAATCTTGGCGCAGCGGATTTCGCCCCCAGTTGACACAACGTAGATGGCAGCCTCCTTGCCACTTTTCAGGGGTCGGATGACGTGGTCGATCAGCCCATCATCGACCAGTGGTTGAAGACGTTCGGGAATCTTCATCGAAAATACGTCAACATCGGGGTTCCGGTCTCTGTGAGGGCCCCATGCCAAGGCCATGGGGGACAACCCATGATTTGTAATTTTACCATGCGCCGCGCGATATTCGTCTGGACCAGTGTTCTATGGGCCTTCCTGAGGCCAATCAGTGGCCAAGGGCGGAGTCATAAAGAAGGGTGTTCACCCCATCCATGAGCCGGTTTGGCCACGAGTGCGATGTGCAGCGGCTGTTGCGTGTCTTGATGCGCCCAAACCAGGATAATGACTACCCGTTTTTTTCGAATCCGAACAGCGGGACTCCGGAATGCATCTGCCAGGGATCAACAATTCGCCATGCCGCATTGCCGCAAACCGAGAGGTTCCTTGTCTTCGCCAACCGTCAGTTGGCACGAACCTCGACGCGGTAATCGCGCCCCTCCCATTGTTCCGCCTGGCGCGTAAAGAACGGGTAATGCGCACTTTCAGTCCAAAAGAAGGTGAAACGGATGGCGGCACGCTGGTCCGCCGGAACCGGGATATCGACGAAATGACCACCGAGACCACTCGCTTCGGCCAGGGTATCCTGAATATGCAGCCACTCATCCGGGCTCCAATGCAGACGGAATGAGGCGGGCGCCATGATACGCAATATAGTGCCCGCAGCGATTTGGCCGATCTGGTGCGTCGGTTTCCAGTACTCAATCACGGGTTTCGGTTTGCGCGCGCAGGTGCCCAGATAGCGCTCGGCGACGGGAGGTAAATGATCAAAGACATGCCCGTCGGCAACCGACCGTACCAGCTTGAGGTATTCGGCATGGGTCCACGCGAGCGGCATCGCCGAACCTGCCGGGCGCCCAAGACTCATGCCCAGGTCGGGACGATCCTCGTCCCAGACCTGTTCCGGCAACATGCCGCCCGCGGACGCGAAACCCTCCATCGCGTGGATATAGGGATGCGCATCGCGGCCCGCCGCGAGTTCGTAATGACCACGTTCGCCGGTCAGCAGAGGCCAGGCACGTCCCTGCCCCCAGCCAAGGAACGGCTCGCCGGTGGGGCCGTCACCGTACCCATCGTGGTTGTAGCGATGCCAGCAGGGTCCGAAGGGTGTTTCCACCTTGAGTATGGCATCCACCACCTTCAGTGAATCCTCAATCAGGGGATCGCCAGGCCGGCGGATACCGTAGCGTACGAGCTCGAGGAAGCCGGCGTCGATGATCTCACGGGCCGGGAACCGCCGGCGTGCCCCCGGGAACTGGTTGTTGAGGGTAAGCTCCGCCGTGTCCGGGTCTTCGGTGGGCGCAGTGTCATCAATGGCGACAGGCAGGATGCGGATATAGTGGCGGGCAATACCCGGCACGAGTGTCCCCTGGGTGGTAACGGTCCACTGCTCGATATGAGCCTCCAGAAAATCGGCATAGTCTTCCAGGAAACACGCGTCCTGGATCTCGCGCCGGTCGCGCGCAAAATCGGCGGCGCAGATCAGGGCAGCAATCGTGGCTGCAAGCGTGGACGGCGAGTAGCCGCTGGCTTCTTCCCAGCGTTCCTGTTGCGTCGTTGGCCCTTCACGCACCAGAAAACCGGCGGCGGCCTTCACCATCGGGAACGGATCGAAACTGCCCAGGCCCTCGGCCTTCCACAGTCGCCAGGCGAGCACGATCGGGAAGGCAACCTCATCGAGCTGGATACCGGTCCAATACGAACTTCCATTCAACCAGAAATTCTGGGGAAAACCGCCATCCTTGCGCTGGGAGCATGCCAGGTAGATCAACGAGCGTCGCGGATTTTCGGTATCACCACAGGCCAGCAGCGCAAGCGCGGTTTGCACCATATCCCGCGCCCACACGAGATGATAACCGCCGAGGTCCTCATCCCCTTTGGCGTCGCCCCAGGGGATGCTCGCGGAGGCGATATAGGCGCCCCGGTAGGTTTTGTCCTCGTGCGCCAGCAACACGTTATGACTCACGTGACAGAGCAGTCCGCCGTCGCCCGTGTGGTACGACAGATCGGGGATATGACCGGATCCGCGCTGCCACGAGTTCACGAATTTCTCTCGATGCGCCGGAAACGGGATACTCAAGGACTGCACCAAGGCGGTGATCGCGGCATGAGGGTGGTTGCCAAACGCCAAGCCAATCACAAAATCAGGATGCCGGGCGATATCGACTTGTCCGATGACGGCAATGTTGCCATCGTCGGCTTCGGGGAACGTCCAATCGAGCTGAAAATTGCTTTTCAGGTCCTGCCATCCGTCCGAGAACCCCACATACCCGCAGGAGGTTCGCAAAAAACCAGGGTTGGCGCCCAATGCAAGACACGTCTGGTTTTTCCAGGCCAGCAGCAGGCGCTTGCCGGCGACCTGCATGACGCGCGCCGCATTCCCCGCGCCGCTGCCATCAAGGTGCGGTGCCAGCAACACGTAGAGCTGCAGGCGATCCTCCCAGCCTTTTGTGATTTCGATATGCGCGCGGAGCAGCACGCAGGAGCGCTCAGGATCGGCAATGATTTCCTTGGTAATCCGGTAGCGGCCGCCCGGATCCGCATTCACAATGCGATAACCCAGGGTCGCGCCGTCGGCGCACGGCACGCAGGTTGTTTCATGCGTGAGATCGCGTTTTTCTTCGTGCAGGAAGTTTGCGCCGTCGGTGATCAAGAACTGCAGATCGCGAATCTGGGGGCGATCAATAGTGGGATAGTACACCTCATTCAGAATGCCGTGAGAAACCGTAGCCCACACGCGGCTGTTGGCGGAGTACGCCGTCACGACACCGTCCTTGGCGCTGGAAGTCCAGCGCGGCGGAATTCCCGGGTGACCGAACGGTCTTTCATAGCGTGGCATGGCAGTTCCTCAATAAGGGTAATCGCAGGGCCTGTTGCTGGAAGCGCGCGCGGGCGTCTCGTGTTTTGACGTCCGTGTTGGACGGGTTCCGGAACCGATAGACGAGATCAGTGGCCCAATGGTCTGCGTCAAAATCCTGGCAACGGGTCAGGCACCCACGACAATACTCGAACCTGCGTTGTGGTCCATACGACAGAAGAGTGGCGCGCAAGAGGCCGATGCCTTCGCTGCACCCGGTCTCGGTAGCCACACCGTACAGGTGTGCCAGACTCCCGCGTGAAGCGCGCGATTCGCTTCCGCTGATGTCGACAGCTTCTCCAGTCCCTGGATGCTGCCACACCCCGATTCGTGATCGCTGACTTCGAAGGTTCGCGCGAACGTCTGCACATTGTTGTCATATACAGACGGCCATATCCGGTCAATACGGATTCTGGTGTCTTCGGCAAACATTGCGATAGTGTAGACCACGTGGCGGGTCTTACGAATGGGTCGCGCGTCATCGTGTCCGGTTGCGTTGCCTACATCCTATGACTCAAGGGTAGCAGAGGAGCGCTTGCGCGGGCGTCTCCGGCCGGACCGGTGATATCGTTTCATTGTTAACCGATGACGTTGTGTCCGTGCTTCCAGTAATGACCGCGCGAGTTTGTCGGAGCGCCCCGCAGTCTTGGACAGAGTGCTCCTTAGCCCGCGCAACAGGACAACTGCTTCACATCCTTGCTGAAGGCCTGGGCACACAGCTTGAGGCCCTCGACCATGGTGAGATAGGGAAAAAGCTGGCCCGCCAGTTCGGCAATCGTCATGCCTGCGCGGATTGCCAGCGCTGCGCTTTGGATGATCTCCCCGCCTTCGGCGGCCACCACCTGGGTGCCGATCAATCGCCCCGAGGCCTTGTCGGCCACGAGACGAATGAAGCCTTGGGTATCGAAGTTCGCCAGTGCTCGCGGCACGTTGTCGAGCGTGAGCGTGCGTGCATCGGCCTCAATCCCATGCTGCCGGGCAGCGTCGACGGACAGACCGACGGTCGCCACCTGGGGGTCGGTGAACACCACCGCCGGCATCACCGTCAGATCGATGGCTTCGTTGCCACCAGTCATATTGACCGCCGCGCGCGTACCGGCGTTCGCCGCGACATACACAAACTGCGGCAGGGTCGTGCAGTCCCCGGCGGCGTAGATATGTGGCACATTCGTGCGCAGATGATCGTCGACCACGATCCGCCCATGCGGATCAACCTGCACCCCGGCGGCATCCAGCCCCAAGTGCCCGGTGTTCGGTCGCCGACCGGTGGCAATCAGCAGACGATCACCCTGAACCTCTTCGGTCGCGGTCTTGACCGTGAAGACCCCGTGGTCGTAGGCCACCGCCGTCGGTGTCGCCTGTGTGCGGATCTGCATCCCTTCGGCCTCCAGCGCCGCCTGCAGGGTGGTCCCGATATCCGCGTCCTCCCGCGACAAGAGTGCTCCACGGGCCAGTAAGGTTACCCGCGACCCCAGGCGCAGGAACGCCTGGGCAAGTTCGAGGGCGACTACCGACGCGCCGATCACGATCAGGTGGTGTGGACCCTCATAGGTTGCCAGCGCCTCAGTCGAGGTCCAATAGGGGGTGCTGGCGAGACCCGGGATCTCGGGGATATCCGCAGTCGCCCCGGTGACGATCAGAAACCGGTCGGCGGTCACCCGGCTGGACTCGGTCTCGCGACTGCCCACGGCCAGCGTGTGCGGATCGAGGAACCGCGCCCATCCGTGCCGCAGGCTGATCTTCGGATTGCCATCGAGGACCGCCTGATACTTGGCTTGCCGCAACTCATCGACACGCCCCTGCTGCTGCGCCGCCAGTGTCGGCCAATCAATGACCGGCGGCTGGGGTTTTATCCCGTCGAATCGGGGATGTGCCTGCTCATGCGCGGTATGCGCGGCACGGATCAGGATCTTCGAAGGGACGCAACCGATATTGACGCACGTGCCGCCAAGCACCCCCGATTCGATCAGGGTGACGCGCGCGCCGGACTCCGTCACCCGAATGGCGGCGGCAAAGGCAGCGGATCCGCTGCCGATGATCGCCACGTGCAGATTCTCGCCCGTACCCTCTGTCTTTGTCTCAGACGTAGCGGGGGTATCGGTACGGGCGCCGTAACCGGCGCCCTGGATGGCGGCGAGCACAACCGGGACAGAAGTCGCGCCGAGGGCCTCAATATAGGCAGCCCGCTCGGGATACGACACACGCGCCTTGACCCCAGGGAGTTGCTTCAGCGCCTTGTCGATCGTGAGTGCGCAGTGTTCACAGGTCATCCCCGTGATGTCGAGACGGAGGGTGTTCATGGCCTTACGTCTTCTGCTTGGTCACTAAGACACCGGGGTAGCCCGCGTTTTTGACCGCCCGCAAAAACACCGCCGGACGGGTCTTGCTCGGGATATATTTGACGGTGACGTCCTGGTTCGACTCGTCGACTCCAACCCCCATGACCCCGGGCAGACGGATCAGCGACAGATAGACCGTGGTCGCGCAGGAGCGGTTACTGCAGGTCATGCTGGGAATGTGGATGCGGGCTTTTGCCAGACGCATAGCCGCCAGCTCCTGGGGCTTGGGCGCGGGGGCTGCCAGGGCCGGGACGCCGACCATCATCAGAAACGACAGTGCCAAAAAAACGGTGATGCGTAGTACTTGGTTCATGTAACCTCCTAAGGAGTGTGAGGTACGGACGGGAGCAGGAAAGACGGCAGGACATAGGGCGCGGCAAGCAACCCCAGTATCACGAACGTCGCGAGCCACAACCACAGCGCCTGACGGCCCGCAGGGGGTGGACAGTCGCAGGCGATCTGTCGGCGACGGCGCCAGTAACGGTAATGGGCAAAACCCAGCAGCACGAGGGTTGCGCCCGTCAGCCACGGCCGTATAGGGTCGAGGACTGTCAGGTCCGCCACCCACGCCCCGCCGACACCGAGCACCACCAGGATGAGCGGGCCGACGCAACAGACCACGGCCAGAAGCCCCGTGACCCCTGCGGCCGCAAGACCGCCCCGTATTGAAGTTTTGGCTTGGGGTGACCCTGGGTGCACCGTGTGGTTCATGTGTGCCTCGACTTTTGAGTGCCTAACGACAAGCGTAGGCGCCGTACCTAGGTACGGAGTCAAGAGGTACGACTGTGTTGGAAAAATCATCATCGTATAGAGAACCGATCGATCGCCCGCAGGAGACGATGCATGGGTTCGCCAGCGAGATGTTGGGTATCAATGTCGCGGAGATGGAGTGCTTGCGCGACGATCAACTCTGATGTGCCGATAGCAACCCCAGGGGTTCGCGTACCCCTATTGAAACCTGCAATACCCTGCGGTGGATGGTCGGGTGCCCGGACTTTCTCTGCGTTGCCAATTCAAAGCGGTACTTGGGCGAGAAGATGGGCTGCGTCGATCCAACCGGTTCGGCAGCACGGATCTGACGGTTGAACCGCCCATGACGGGCACGCCTTGCCGGCGCATGATTTTCCTCATACACTGAAAAAAGGGCATCAGAAAATGTTCTGGTGTCCGCGTTTTTTGACCATGACCCAGGTCGATGACGATATCTGATCACAATGGTCTTCTAATTTGATGCTGATACTTCGGCGACGGACACGCACTCGAGGTCGGATCATCGCGCTGGTCGCGTGGCTGGTTTACGTGATGTGGGCCCCGGTGCAGTGGTGTCTGCCGGTACAGGCCTCGGAACTACCTCAGCACACCCCCGTGTTCTGTCCGATGATCGGGGCAATGCATGGCACCAGCATGGCCATGGCACACATGGGCGGGCAGTGCGCGCACGTACAGTGCCAGGGCGTGCATCCGGTGAGCAAGGGTTCTGCCACGCAATGGGTGTTCATGGGGTTGGCGCATGCCCCGCCGGTTGTCCGTTTTGAGTGGGTGCGGCCGACAGGTCCGCGCCCGGTCGCTTGGTTGTCTGATCCACGATTTTCCACTGCGGTTAATCTGAACCCCGCTCGTCTTCTGATTTAGCCCACATCCGTTTCAGGCGCCCCCCCATGATCTCCGCGGGAGACTTGGGCAGGGTCCATGCGCCGTGTGCGGGCTCGATTCCGTGGCTAATTCGATCCACCACCTTGGTTCTGGATACTCTCGGGTCCAGCGCTTTCGGCGCGAAGTGGAGGCCGGGCGCACCCGCCGCGTCTTGGGACACCAACGCACTGTGACTATTGACCCTACACCCAGCAACAAGCTGCATGATGCCGTTGATGGCGTCTGCCGCCGACAACCGACCTGGAGGTGTTTTATGTCCTGGCTGCTTTCTGGTCTGCGCGCCAATAAGGGCGTGTTTCTCCCTGGCACCCCCCGGGGCCAGACCTTGTTCCCGTGCCGATGGCGCACGGTCTCTTTGCGCCTAGCCCATGTCCGCAGATACGTTTCACGGTTTTTGCGGGGAAGTTACGCTCATGTTGCATAGTATCCGTTGGCCACGTGCCCGAAGATTGTCATGGCGCAAGACCCTCTCTATAGGGCTCGCCCTCTTCATGCCGGCCACGCCCGTTGTGGCGAACCCGTTAAGTTTGCAGAAAGCGGAGGCGATCACATTACGTCAAAACCCCGATCTTGCCGCTCTGGCGCAAAAGGTGGCGGCGTTGCGGCATCGGGCAGTGGCGGTGGCCCAACTACCGGATCCGCATCTCAG